>NZ_JADBUB010000030.1:0-20713 GCF_020245865.1 Microcystis sp. M169S2 | reverse complement strand
ACTTGATTTCAGTTTTTTCTTTGTCAGTAAGGGTGTCAACAAGGAATATTACAAATTGTTAACCGAGTCTTGAAAGCCTTGTGCTACAAAGGTTTGAAATGTTAAGAAAGATGTGACTAAAGGACAGCTTATCAAGGGGGGCAGGGCTGACAGGTGTAGGTTTATTACAAAGAGGTAAGCAGTCACATACTCAGGGTGAGAAAATCAAGCTAGAGATTTAGAGGAGCATCGTGAAAGACAATGCTGAAAAACGGCTCTTCGGTAATTGGGCTCTACCGAACCTGTCATGCAAAACTATCAACAAATCATGCTTGTAAAGCTTGTATACTAGGGCTTTGAGTTTTTGTTAGATTGATATTTATCAACTTTAGAGCATTGCTGGACAGAGAGGGCGCTTGGGGAATTTTCTACAGTGTAAGTTCGGAAGAACCAAACAAACATAAATTATCTCTGGGGATGATTCGCTGCCAAAGTTGTTTTTCCATCGGTAATTCAGTTGCTTGTCATCGTCAGTTATTGACACTCCGGTCCGCTACTTTGTCCTTAGCCGCTATATTAACTGGTTAAACCGTGTTTTAGGGCAAAACGTACCAATTCCGTGCGACTATTAGTACCAGTCTTGCTGAATAAGCGACTGACGTATTTTTCTACGTTCCTGACGCTGGTTTCTAGACGACTGGCAATTTCTTTATTCATCAATCCCTCCGCTACTAAATCTAAAACACTTTGTTCCCGGGGGGTAAGGTCAATTTTAATCGGGGGGGGAGTAGTAGTAAAAGTGTTCTGTTGTCCCACCTGCTGTTTTAATTCCCGGATATCTCGGGCAATTTCTTCTAATCTAGCGTTTTCGCTGGTGGCTTGCAAGGATTGACGACGGCGCTCGATTAAAGACTTGATTAATGCTTCTAATTCTTCGGGATCGAAAGGCTTGGATAAATAAGCATCACAACCGGAATTATAACCCTGAATGCGATCGCTTGTCATCCCCCTAGCAGTGAGAAAAACCACGGGAATTGTCTGAAAACGAGCATCTTCGCGCAATTTCTTGAGAAACTGATAGCCATCCACCTGCGGCATCATAATATCGGAGATAACTAATTCCGGAATTTCTTGATTGAGTAAATCCCAGGCTTCGTTAGCATTACTAGCAGTTCTTACCTCGAAGTCATCCCCGTACTGTAGATATGCTTGCACAGATTCACGAACCCCCGGTTCGTCATCCACTAACAAAACTTTCGCAGGTGTGTCCATGAATTTCTCGCAGCGATCGAATATTGTCCGAATCCTATCTTATCAGCTATCAGGAGCCAGTCGTCAGTAGTCAGGAGGCAAAAGGCAAAAGGCAAAAGGCAAAAGGCAAAAGTCAGGAGGCAAAAGTCAGGAGGCAAAAGGCAGGAGGCAAAAGGCAAAAGGCAAAAGGCAAAAGGCAAAAGGCAAAAGGCAAAAGGCAGGAGGCAAAAGGCAGCTTTGTTCTTCCCACACCCCACTCCCCACTCCCCAGATCATCCTCAAGATAGTGACGGTGAGTTAAACTAGCAGATAGAACTAAAAAGTTACAAAAATCACACAATGATTTTATAATCCTTTCACCATTCTTAACAAATCCCGTGACCATTCTCTGCTGGCTCGATCGCATTAGTGCTTCTGATCGCCCCCTGGTGGGGGAAAAAGCTTTTATTGCCAGTGAATTACACCAGCGAGGATACCCAATTATCGGGGGATTTGCCATTTTTAACCGCATTTTTGCGGAATTTTTGGAAACTATCAACAATGCTGACTCGTTCCTGACTGATTTTCCGCAATCTTCCCTCTATTTAGACGTAGATAACCCAAAAGCTCTGCAATTAGTCGCCAAAGAAAGTCGGCGGGCCATTTTACAAGCGCAAATTTCTCCTCTCTGGTTAGAAGAACTAACGGCGGCCGTGGCACAATTATCCATGGATAGCCTAGTATGGCGCTTTTCCTTACCTGCTCATCTGGCTCGGCGAACTCTCGGTTTATTTTCCGCCCCCATCAGTGGAATTAAAGCAGATAATCTAGAAAATGCCCTAAAACAAGCTTGGGCGGAGTTATTCACCGCCAGAAGTCTATTTTATTGGCGAAAAATGGGAATTGGTTTAGAAAAAATTCAATTATCTTTACTGGTACAACCGTTATTACCGGCCAATTGTGCGGGAAATGTGCTGATTAATGAGGATAACTGGCAAATTCAGGCGGTTTGGGGATTAGGACACAGTTTAGTTAATGGAGAAGTGGCACCAGATACCTATATTATTGATCGCTCCGGTCAATTACGCAGTCGGCAATTAGGTAATAAATCCAGGGCTTATTATCTCAACAGTGACAGTAATCTGCTTGCACCACAATTATTAGCACCCAGTTTACAGGAAAGCTACTGTTTAGATAATTTCGCCCTCGATCGCCTTTGTCAACTGGTTCAATCTCTACTGGCGGAAAAACCCACCCTAACCAGCATAGAATGGCTGATGATGCTGGATGGTCAAATTTATATTCTCAACTGTCACAGTCAGGAAATCACCGCTACTACCTCCCATTATCCCTTAAGAGGATTAGGGGCATCCCCAGGGTTGGCATCGGGAGTGGCAAAAGTGATCAGCAATTTCGACTCCCCAGAAGCAAATTTTCAGGATTGCATTTTGGTTACTACTAATTTACCTCCGAAAAAACTGCCCCATTTACGCCAAATTCGAGCAATGATCACGGAACAGGGGGGATTAACTAGCCATGGAGCCATCTTAGCCCGGGAATTAGCCATTCCTGCCATTGTCGGGGTAAAAAATGCCACAGAAATTATCCGCTCAGGCGAGATAATTTTAGTAGATGGTACGAGGGGAATTATTTCTCTAGCATCTCAGGAACAGATTTCCTTACCCCCACCACCCCCCAAAGAAACCGACGGGACGGCAATTGCTACCCGTTTGATGGTTAATCTCAGTCAAACTGAAAGTATTGCCAGAATCCGAGAACTGCCTATTGATGGGATCGGTTTATTGCGCTCAGAATGGATGATTCTAGAGTTACTTTCTCAGCGTAATCTAGAAGAATGGTTAACACCAGAGCATCAAGAAGCATTGATCGAGAGATTAAGTGATTTAATCGCACAATTTGCCCTTAGTATCCAGCCTAAGCCTTTATTTTACCGTTCTTTTGATGCTCAACATTCGGCTAAAGACAGTCGGGGAACCCATGGTTATATTTTAGATCCGACTCTATTCGATCTGGAATTGCAAGCTTTACGACGGGTACAAACCACCAGCACCACCAATATTAATTTACTGCTTCCCTTTGTCCGCGGGGTTGAAGAATTTATTTTTTGCCGGCAACGGGTACAATCGGCTTTACTCACTCAAGTCCCTTCTTTCCAATTGGGGATAATGGTGGAAGTACCGGGGGTAATCTTTCAATTGAGGGATTATGTGCAAGCGGGGGTACAGTTAATCTCTATTGGTACTAATGATTTAACTCAATTACTTTTAGGCAGCGATCGAGAACATTTCTCAGAATATTTTAACGCCCGTCATCCCGCAGTCAGGGCAGCTTTAAAACAAATTATCACTCAAGCAAAAGTTTTACAGATTCCCTGTTCCGTTTGCGGCATGGCTATCGTCCAGTATCCTGAACTTATCGATGATCTGATTGCTTGGGGCGTGAATTCTCTTTCGGTGGATACAGAAGCAGTTTTAGCGACTAGAGAGGCAATTGTTCGCGCAGAAAGAAGGTTTTTATTGGAAAATAGCAGATAACTTCCGAACTACCCCACTTCCCCATCACCCCATTACCCCACTTCCCCACTTCCCCACTTCATAACGCATACTTTGTGCTTTTTGTCAAAAAAACTTTTTTTTTGCAATAAAACTACACAAAAAAAAGATCATCGTTGTGGGTAAAATTGACTGATTTACCTGTCTTAGTTAGGATTACCTTCTAGGTGTGGCAAGGGTTTCAACCGTTGCTGCCCAAAAAAGCACAGAGTACCCCACTATGAAATTCAGTAAAATCGCTGTAACCATTGTAACATCGTTGTTAAATAACAATCTTTCTCAATTAATTCTTAAGAATTTGTAAATATTGCGAAATGTTAATTTAAATATTCTCAAGTTTTTGGAGTTCATAGATAATTTTTGCTTATCTTTGACCAACATTGGGTTAGAAGTCAGTTATCAGTTATCAGTTATCAGTTATCAGTTAACTGAGAAAACTCCCCACACCCTACATCCCACACCCCACACCCCACACCCCACACCCCACACCCCACACCCCACACCCTACACCCCACACCCTGTCCCCTAATGCCTAGAGAATTTCAATAATTCCTTGACTGCCATCGAGACGAATTAATTGACCATCTTTTAACAATTTCATGGCATTATGCACATCCATAACCGCCGGAATTCCGTATTCTCTGGCAATAATAGCACCATGGGATAATTGTCCCCCCACCTCGGCAATAATGCCCACAGCCCGGGATAATAAAGGAGACCATCCTGAGTCAGTATAGGGAATAACGAGAATAGTATTGGGGGCAATTTCTAGATTTTGTAAGGTTGGCATAATTTTGACTCGTCCCTCCACTGTCCCCCCACTAGCGGCAATTCCCTGTAAGCGTTTTTTGGCAGTTAAATTTGAAACTAAAAATTCTCTTTTCGGGGGTTGTCCATAAACGATATAGGGAATATCGGTTAATTGGGAGTTTTCTTGGAATTGTTGGCGACGCTGACGGATAATCTGGTTAAGATTGGCGATTTTATTATTCTGACCTAACTGGGTAACTTCTGAGTAATTTAGATAAAATATATCTCCCGTCTCCGATAATATTTGCTGCTGTAACCAGAGAGTTTCTAAAGCGAGAAAATGCCAGCGTAGGTGAGCTAAAAGACGGGAGTAAATTTCAGTCACTTGGTTTTTGATATTTAATCTTTTTTGGACATTGTGGGAAGATTTGACTTTTTTATGGCTATTATTGACCGGAATATCTAAGGGTAGTTGTAGCAGATATGGGGGATTTTCTCGCCATCTCGGTATCGAAATATCGGTTCCTACTTCGCTTAAATAACCGTAGGTTTCTAACCAGAGGGAAAAAGCTGAGTCAAAATCTTGATCGAGCGTATTTTTTCTTAGTTCAGATAGCGATCGCATCGAGGCTATTTCTGGTGCTTGAGAGTTATCCAATTTCTCAAAAGGTACTCGGGAAATACTGCGACGCAAAGCGAAGCTAAGAGGGGCAAGAATACTATAATAGGTGGCTTTTTTTAAGACGTTTAAAATCTCCTCAATTTGCTGTAAAATCTCCCCAGAAGATAAAGTTTCTAGGGAAGTAGCGTTAATTTTTTCGAGCGTCGGTATAAAATAGGTTTTTTGATCTTGGCTAAAGTCTTTTTCTAACTGTAATTCCCGTCCTAAAAGTTTTAATAAACCGGGGGAATTAGCCAGGGTTGCCGTTAAAGGTGGTTTGGTAAACTTTGCCCCTTTGGTCAGAAATTCTAAGCTTTCTGGAGGTAATCCCATGCGACGGAAAATTGTTCCTAATAAAGAAGCATTAAAATAGGCTCTTTGATAGTGTAAAGTGGCTGTTTCATTGAAGTCCAAATCGAGGGCTTTTTTGCCTAAAACTAAACTGAAAATATCTCCCCAAACTCCACAGGTTAAGGGGCGATTAATTGACCAAGGCAAGGGACGAATTACCCCTGGGATAACTTCCGCAGCGATTTTTCTTGTCCAAATTGGCTGTAAATTGGTGATAGGACGGCACTGTAATAACCATAATTTTTGTCCGTCATGAGTCCATTCTATATCTTGGGGAATGCCATGATCAAGGGCTTCTAATTGCCGACAAAGATTAGCTACCTGTTGAATAATAGCCGGGGGAATATCTCCCGCTCCGATAATGATATCTTCTTCTAAATTAACTCGATAACTTTCGGGGGTGATTCTCCCCGATACAACTCTGGTAGCATCTCCGGGTAAAGCTTCAATAACTACATCTAAACTGAGAGGATTAATCGGATCGCGACTGAAGGCAACTCCTGAAAAAACTCCTCGAATTTGTTCTTGGATTAACACAGCCATGGCCGTGTTTTCTTGTCCTCGATCGAGTCGATAATTGACAGCATTAGGACTATTATAGGAGGTTTGGCAACTTAAAATCGCCGCCGCTAAATTTTCTCGATTGATGACGTTAAGAATTGTGGTATATTGTCCCGCAGATGAAGCAGTTTCACTATCTTCTCCAATAGCGGAAGAGCGCACGACTAAGGGATGATTGATATCAGGATTAAGAGATTCTATTAACGGTTGTGGATCATCTCCTGGTGGTAAAATCCAACCCCTAGGAATGGGATAACCGGCACGCTTAAGATCGGCTAAAGTGGCGGCCTTTTGTCCCACTTTTGAAGCTGCCAGATTGTCATCAAGAGTTTGGATCGATCGATCTCCACGAAAAAAACGAAACATAGTTTTTGATTCATTGTTAACACTTGCTTCAGGTAAGTCTAAATCGTCGGCGATTTTTTGAAAAATTGCCCCTAATAAACAGGCTAAAGCAATGGCACTTATAATATAACCTGAATCGTGGGGACGGCGCAAGGTGAGAATCAAAGCTAATAAAAATAATCCTACCAATCTACCCGTAGATTTTTCTCGAAAAATAGTAAAGCTAATCCCACTGATAATTGAGGTGAGAAAAACGGCGGCAAAATCGTGAACGATTAATCCCCAGAAAACATTAGTAGTTCCTGCACCTTTTCCTAACCAATAGCGCCCCACGACTAAGGCAATTAAAGCTAATAATTCCCAAGTGGAGCCGGTGGGAAAAAATAAACGGGTTAGGAAAATAACGATAATTCCCTTGGCTGCTTCCGAAATTACCGCCAAAATTCCCACTAATTTACCCCCATGGTAAAAAGCGGCAGTTACACCGATATTACCAGTACCTAATTGGGATAATTTACGTCCAGTTGCTAGATAATTTATCCAATCGATCAGAGGCAGTCCCCCGATGATAGGACAGACTAAAAAAATAAATAGGGATCCCCAAATTTCTATCATTTAAAATGCGTCTTAGTTTACGATCTTTTCTTAGTAACGACCTTGATAACATGAACACGAAAGCGATAAAAGAAATTGAGATTAATGGCTTAAAACCCAAGCATATGGAGCAAATAAAGGCAATAATTGCGGATTTTAAGTGGCAAAATCAACCCCTCAAACTGAAGAAAAAAGCGAAAAGAGTAAGGTGGACGATGCACACCCTACAGACTTAAGAAAATCTGATTGACAGTGAGATTTAATTCCGTGAAAGTCTGGGAAATTAGGCGATCACTGTCTCGAAATTGCCGAATTTGATATTCTTCCTCAACTAAGCGACAAACAGAGATGGTCGGTTGTTTAGAAGTGCCAAGAAAATTACGCCCACCTAAGGCTGCATAATCGACAATCCAATATTCAGGAATACCCATTTCTTCATAATCAGCAAATTTTAAGTAGTAATCATCACGCCAGTTAGTCGATACCACTTCAATGATCAGAGGGATAGATGCACCCTCACTAAGGATTGATTCTTTTTTCCATAATTTTTCCTGAGCGAGCTTGGTTCGATTTAGCACTAATACATCAGGAAAATAACCAGAGTTTTTACCAGCAGGTCTGACAATCGCTTGGTTAGGAATTAAATAAGGAAGCCCTAGTCTATCAATTATTCCACTGAGTTTAACAGTTAAAAATCCTTTGATTTCCTCGTGTTCTCCTGCGGGTTGTGCCATTTCAATAATATTTCCATTGTGTAGCTCATAACGTACTCCAGAATTTTCAGGCAGCCAAGGGACGAATTCCTCGAAATTAACAGTTTTAGGTAGGGTTTGGCTCATGGCTGGCAAAATAGCTTTCTCTCTCTAGTAACTTCCTTGGCTCTATTTTACCTTGAATGTAGGGTGGGCATTGCCCACCCGACAAACTCTCTACACAATCTGCGATCGCACTATCACTGCCAAAAAAGATGAGGACGAAACCAAAAATATAATTGGTAACGACGACGAGGTTCATAAAAGGAGTCAGTTGCCAGTTAGTTTTAATATCTCCATTTGGCAATATTACACCCTCATAAAAAAAATTTTTTACCATCGGATCCGCCTAGTAAGTTTATCAAGAGGCCTCCTTGATTAACGCTGAATATTCTAGCCCATCCAGATACTTAAACCAGAAAACGGGTTTCTTTAAGAAACCCGTTTTCTTGAATGTTCCAGCAATTCCTGATGATGAAGTTGATCTCGGCGGCTTAGATGTGTAATTAATTTTGCTTAGGTACTTAATCGATCATAATTGATCATCATTTATCGCACTATATTATTAGTAATAGTAACGATAATTTTTTGCAGCTTAGCACCTTGAAAATCGCAAGGAACCTCGTGTTTATATCGAGTTAGGAAGTTAGGAGTATGATTTGAGAAAGTTCTGATAATATCGACATTTTGTTCGATGTTATTAATATACAGTTTCATCTTACCTATTGTGCTGTCACTCAACTTTTCATCGGAAGGAGCGATTATCTTTGGTTTGGCAAATTCAACTTTTAGTTTCACCTCGCCACTAAGATGAGGAAGATCACAAGTGATCTTCTGTTGTTGCCCTAACCAGTTATAGACATAACATAGTTTTCCCTGATAGATGTAGAAACTATGCCCACCAAAACAGCTGCCGTGAGCCATCAGAACAGCCTGTAAGTCCCCTTTAGCTTTGGAGAAATCAATAGTTGCTTCGATCGCATAGAAACGAGTGCTAATATTAGGAACAAAAGCTTCGGAAATTTCCAATCCTCCTGGATAATTTTTCGGGGGAACGGTGAACATAGCGATTTCCCCGGCAACAGCTTCGGAAATTTCTGATCCTCTTGGATAATAAATATAGCTATCGGAAATTTCCAATCCCCCTGAATAATTTTTCGGAGGAATGGCGAACATAGCGATTTCCCTAGCAATGGTTGTGGAAATTTCTGATCCTCCTGGATAATAAATATAGCTATCGGAAATTTCCAATCCCCCTGGATAATAGGTATAGGTAAATGTGGTATATTTTGAGTCATCAGAAAATGCCGGGGGACGTAATTGAGGAATTTCTGCACCCAACACCCCAGAGCAATCTTTAAATGGCATATATTGTTTAACCATCGACATTTGCTTGGTAATTGATAACGGGAAAAAGTGAGAGATTTAAACGGGATTACACTGATGGACAAAATTAACAAATCAACCCTGCTGTAACTCATACTACTCAGTCCTCTATGCTAAGATGATCCAAAAAACGCAAGTTTTTAAATTGATGGGCAAAAAAGTTTAATTTTACTCAATAACCAAGGAGTTATACATAGATGTTTATTTTTGACAGTAAAACCGATATTTTAATTGATTCTCAGGAATTAACCTTTAAAAGTGAATATTTTTGTGACTTTTCTCGCTATTTTCAGAATCGAGAATTTGTCAACGGAGATGCTTTACAACTCAGTGGTGATCATTTTGAAGGGTATCTTTCAAGGATCATCATCGATGAAGTGATGTTAGAATTATCGCAACGTAATTGTTTAATAAATGTTGTGGGAGTAGTCCATTCTAAAATGTGGGTTTTTGCGATTCCTATTCAGGTGAATTCTGTCTTCTTCCAAAATTTGTACTCAGTAGAAAATAACTATCTTGGGATTGTCCCCCCTAAATCAGAAATTTCCATTTTTCAACATCCCTTTTCCAATCGTTTTCAGCTTTACGTTCATGATAATTATCTGCAACAATTGTGCCAAAATTTAGAGCTACCGGAAGCGAAAAAGTTTTTAAATTCTTCCGCTTCTTCTGTTGTGATTTGCCCATCGGAAAAAATTCGTCATCTCCAACAATCTTGTCATCAACTTTATCGAATGCTATTTAATTTAGATTGTCAACAAATATCTGGGCAAAGAAAAGCATTAAGATTAAATTTTGTCAGGCAAAAATTAAAAGAAGAAATTGTCAAAGATTTTCTTTTGACTTTAGCAGTAACCAAAGATATTAAAACTCCTAAAAACACTATCAGACGCACCTCTATTCTCAAAAAAGCAGAAGAAATGATGAGAAAAAATCTGCGTTCTGATCTGACTATTCCAGCGATTTGTCAAGAATTAAAAGTAAGTCAACGCACCTTAGAATATATATTTAAAGACTTCTATCAAATGTCTCCTTACAATTATTTTAAGTTGCTTCGTCTTAATGCTTTACATCAATCTCTTAACCAAAATAATCAGACAAAATTAACTTATGAAATTGCCGAAGAATTAGGTTTTTTTCATCGAGGATATCTGGCCTCTGATTATAAAAAACTGTTTGGTTACTTACCCTCAGAAACCTAAAAAAATAGTAGGGGTAGGAATCAGGATTATTTTTAGATTTATTTCGAGAACTCAATTCCTAACTCCTCTTTCAATTGAGCGGCTCTCTGGCACTTGTTTGGTAGGGGCGTATATTGTACGCCCTTTCTTCGATCTTATAACCTCAAGAGAGCCATTAATAATTAGCCCCACCGAGATTAATTTACTTAATTCCCACTAAAAAAGTTGTACCGATCGCCATAATTGCCAATCCGATTAACTTGCTAATTAGAGTCGCTTGCTTGGCTAATCTTTCCTTAATGACACTGCCAAGGAAAAAAGCCCCAGATGCGATCGCTAATTGGATGACGGTAAAACCGATTAAATAGGCAACTAAAGCGGCAACTTGGGCCCCGATAATTGATTCTCCGTAGGCATAACCGTGGAAAATTCCTGCGATCATTGCCAAAGTTGCCAGAGCGATCGTATAGAGATTAGAATGATTTTGTAAACCTTTTTTCAGGGTTAAAATTAGTCCAAAAATCACCACAGAAAGGGCAACAATCCCCTCAGGAAAAAGTAAATTTATTCCCTGTAAATGAATCCCTGTCCCGATTAAAGTGGCAATCACAAAAGCGATCGGAATTAATAAACCCTGTTCCATCCCCACAGCAATTAAACCACTAGCCACCACAAAAGCTAAATGATCTAAACCGATAACCGGGTGAGCTAAACCCGATAAAAATCCGTTTAAAAAATTATCGGGAGTTTGCCCTGCCATGGCATGATGGGCGAGGGTTTTGCTGGCAAAAATTAACAGAAAGAGAGGGACAATAGTTAATATCCTTGTCCAGCTTTGACGAAAAATTATCTTCATTGATTACCTCAAAATTATGATTCGGAAACCCGCGCAACAATCGCCCGGTGTCGGGGACTGGTGGGGGTAATGATCGGTGCTTGAAACCCCGCTTCAACTAATGCCTGTTCGATATCGAGAGTAAAATATTGATCGAGATAGGGTTCGGTACTCTTGAGTAAGGTTAGGACATAAGGGGGCATTTTTCGATAAATTTCCGAGCGCGGATTCATATCCATCAGCGTCAAATAACCTCCCGATCGCAATAAACGACGCGCTTCGGCGAAAATTTCTCTAGTAGCCTGTTGGGGTAGTTCGTGGAACATTAAAAACGAAGATACCAGATCGTAGGACTGACTGGGTAATTGAGTTTTTTCCGCGGCTGCGTGTTGCCATTGAATCGTCTTTTGTTTTTGTTGAGCTTGGTATTGGGCAACGGCTAAATAGTAGGGAGAGAGATCTAACCCAGTTAACCGCGCTTGCGGATAAGTATCTTGTAGCGCAAAGCTACTCATGCCGACACTACAGCCTAAATCGACAATATCGTTAATTTCTGCCTTGATTTGCTCCTTCAATATCCGGTGATATTCCCGCCGCAATCGCGGATCGCCGTCAATCCCCGCCCCGGGCCAGATGGTAGAATGGACAGCATAGGCGGCAGATTCTACCTCAAAAGCTGGCAACCAGTCTAAATTGCCCTTTTCGTAAGCGTGGAAAGAACAAACGTAGTATTCGGGATAGACGAGATCGGGATTTTCTACCGCTTGCAGTTCCCGACTCCAATCCCTTTGTTGCCATTGTTTGACGGTTTCCCGCCAAGGTACGCCTAGTTTTTCGGCTCTTTTAATCATCATATTGCGGGCCTGATAGCGAGCGATGTCAAAAAGCGGTTTTATGCCGAGAATACGGTTAACTAGACCAGAAACAGGATTAAAGGAGGCCGGAACGGGTGTAACTGTCATAGAAAAGCTTCGATCGTAAATTTTCCCTTTTTTATCTTATAACAGTAATCAGTAATCAGTAATCAGTAATCGGTGAAAAGACAGCACTGTTATGGCCATTTAATACTGCTCAGTTAATACCACTCACTGAAAACTCACATCTAATAACTGTTGACTGATAACAGCAAAAAGCTCCCTAACCCCCATCTTGCCAATTTTTAAGTAGGTAGGTGTTGAAAACTTTCAGATGCCCCCCTTATTAAGGGGAAATTAAGGGGGGATCGGCACCCCCCTTATTAAGGGGGGATCCATCTTCAATTTAATTATAACCAGCTACTTATTATGAGAACAATCGCTGAAATCAACGACAAAATTGCTAAAAAAACTGCTGTAGTCTGGACAGTAGAGGAATTAAAAAGCCGCGTTACCGAGATGGGAATTAAGGAGGTTTTTTCCCAAGTAGATGTGGTTTGTACGGGAACCTTTGAACCGATGGAATCTTCGGGGGCAATTATTAATTTAGGTCAGACGGATCCGCCGATAAAAATTCGTCAATGTTGGTTAGATGGGATTCCTGCTTATGCTGGTTTTGGGGCGGTGGATTTATATTTAGGAGCCAGTGCTATTAGTGATTTAGCAGCCAAAAATGAGAATTTAGAGGGAGAAAATCCCGAAAGGGGCGGCGGACATATTATTGAGGATTTAATCGCCGGAAAATCGATTCAATTGCGTGCTGTCGGCCAGTCCACCGATTGTTATCCTCGTGCTTCTTTTGAAACGATTATTTCTAAGGAGACTATCAATCAATTTTATCTTTTTAATCCTCGCAATCTCTACCAGAATTTTATCGTCGGAGTCAATGGAGGAGAGCGGACTTTATATACTTATTTAGGACCACTACAGCCACGATTAGGTAATGCAGTGTATTCTAACCCCGGGGCAATTTCTCCCCTGTTAAATGACCCCGATTTAGAGGCTATTGGCATCGGTACGCGCATTTTTTTGGGAGGAGGAATCGGTTATATTGCCTGGGAAGGAACCCAACATTTTCCCCTGCAAAAACGCCTACAAAATCGAACTCCTATTGGTCCCGCTTCCACCTTAGCCTTAATTGGGGATGCTAAACAAATGAATGCTCGCTGGGTGCGAGGTTGTTATTTCAAAAATTATGGGGCTTCTTTAATGTTAGGAGTAGCAGTACCGATTCCGATTTTAAGCGAGGAAATCGTTCGACATTGTGCGGTAAAAGATGAGGAAATTGTCGCTCCAGTGGTGGATTTTTCTATTCCCCGGCGAGTCCGTCCTACCTTTGGTTTAATCACCTACGCTAAACTAAAAAGCGGTCGGATTATGATCGAGGGAAAAAGTGTGAGGGTGGCTCCTTTGGCCAGTATTTCCTTGGCCAGGGAAGCCGCTTTAGAATTAAAAGCACTAATCGAATCGGGAGAATTTACCCTCACAGAACCCGTGGCAAAAATTAATCTAGAGCGGACTTTTATCCCCCAGGATCGTTGGGGTGGAAAATTATCAATTGAGTGAGGAGTTAAGGGATTGCGTGCAGGTGGCACAACTACAATTAAGATGACGAAAAATCGGATTTTCTTCCCCGGTTGTCTTGCCGATAATCATGTCACCTAAGTTCTCGGTATTGAAACTAGGATGAAAGGACTCTGGGGCAGCTTGTCCAGAGTTAGTGGTAACTGCTAGGGCTAATAAACTAGCGGAGGCAGTGGCAAGAATAACGACTTTTTGATTCATAAATTTGTGGGAATTATTGGCCATTAATACCACTGATTATAACACTGCCCCCTGCCGATCGCCTCCGTTAACGACCTAAAAGATTGGCAATATCAGCACATCCCCCCGGAATGGTTGCGCGGGACTTTTCCCCACACCAACGACAACAATAGTGACGTTGTTCCTCGCTCATATTTTTCACCCCGGTAAAATTGACATTTTCTACCACTGCTCCCGTGTGTTCTCCGCTGTCATAATTGGGGGGAACGCTGCGACTGCGGGGGGTAGCATTTTCTAGGGAACCATAAAATAAACGCATCCCTTTGATATCTGCCCCTCTTAAATTAGCTTCGTAGAGAATTGTCCGCGATACATTTGCTTTCACCAAATCGCTATAACTTAAATCGGCCCGCACCATATTCGCTTCGCTTAAATCCGTCCAGCGCAGATCCTGCCCAGAAATGTCGGCCCCGGCTAACATTACTCCCAATTGTACTACTCTTGTACCGAACTCTCGATCCTCCGCGTAACCCCCTTCCCCGTCTAGAATCGGTCGGCCTAGATAACGATCGCGTTTAATCGGTGATAATAGCCGCGATTGACTCAAAAAACGCAGTATTTTCGCTTTTCCAGAGGCATCGACACTGCTGAGGATAGAAGCGGTGCGGCCTTCTGCGATCGCTCTTTCCTGGGGCCAATCTTCTAAAAATCCCTCCTCATCCAAGGCTAGATCGGAAATCCCTTGAAAATAGGAATCGATCGTCTGTTGTTGGGTAATGCGATTTTGTTGTATGGTTAAATCCTTAGAAATAACGTACTGTTCCCAGGCCACATAGACAGCTAACACGGCGATCATAATCTGTCCCAAGGCCCCCACCCACTCGGCCCAGGAACCGAACTCATCGTATTTAAAACTGTCTAACCACCGCAAGATGCGCTCGTAAACTCCTAAATATTTCCCTAATCCAGCCAGAGCGGCTATAAAAACTATAAAAGCGAAAACCGTCTGACGTTCAGAGGGGGTGAGATAATGGGCGATCCACTGGCGAATAGAGGGTAAAATCACCTGTAAAGATATTAATATCGCTACTATCGCCCCAGAAAAGCCTAACCAGTCCCAGCTAAAGACCAGGCCGATGGTCATCAGCATCAGGGGGGCCAGTAGTAACCCCGCGTTACCCGGTCGAAGATCTTTTAATACTAGGATGCGCTGACGCACGGGATTACGCGAAGATAAAGAGGAGACGTATTCGGAGGCATCGGGGGCCGATAAACTGGTTTTACCGTTATTTTCGGGGTTATCAGCCCTATTTTCCGCGGTGAGTTTTTCTGGGTCTTTGCGATCGCTCATGTTAATCCTTGTCAAGAGAAAATAATTCCACACCGAAAACTGAGGCGAAAACTCTCGATAAATCTTGCTGTACTTGCCTAAGACTAATATTAGGCAGAAACTGCTGTAAACTGCCCACGGGTTTATTAGTAATCCCACAGGGAATAATCTCGGCAAAACCGCTTAAATCCGGACAAACATTGAGGGCAAAACCATGATAGGTAATCCAACGACTAACTTTAATACCGATCGCCGCTATTTTATACCCTTCTACCCATACCCCTGTCAAGCCCCCGATTCTTGCCCCCGACAATCCATAAATAGCGATAGTTTGCAGGATGACTTCTTCTAATTGTCGCAAATACCAGTGTAAATCCTGCTGATAATAGCGCAAATTGAGGATCGGATAGCCCACTAACTGCCCCGGACAGTGATAGGTGACTTCCCCTCCTCGCTCGATTCGATACACTTCTTTGTCGGTTTTGTCAAGATTAAATTTAATAAACTTAATATCTGAACCGGTACCGAGGGTGTAAACGGGGGGATGTTCCAGCAGCAGCAGCACATCGGGTAAGTCGGGATCGGCAATTCTCGCCGCCACCAGCGATCGCTGTTGCAACCAAGCGAGAGAATAGGGAGTAATTGCCTGAATTTTCAGCCCACAGAGACGAGGTATTTTTTGAGCATTCATTGCGAGATTTGTCAAAATATTTAAGAAATGTAAAAGAGCGCAAAGGAAGATTAAAAGAAGGGAAGATATATATGTCGGGGAGAATACTAAGTGCTAATCTAAGGATATCCCATCTATTCGGATGTTAACTGTCGCACAGGAGAAACAATCACCAGATTCTCTTGCTGGCGGCGAAAATCGGTTTCTTTAAATAAAAGTTAACAGAACTTCGCACTTCTGTTAATAAAAGGTTGAGAGAAACTTGTTAGAATAGAGGTAAATAAATCTAGTTGCAAATAGGCGCTCGACCCGATGAATTTTCCGCGCGATCCGACAAAAAAAAGAGAACGAGAACACCGACAATATCTAGACTGTGACCTCTGACAACAGCGCGATCGAGCAGATTTTTGAGGATTAAATTCCTAGCATCAACATCCCTTAAAAATAGTTGATGTGGACGGTCTATAGCAAAATTTTTAGATGGAGTAGTGAGTATGAAGCTATTGATTCAGGGCAATAATATCGCTGTCACCGAAGCTATTCATGATTATGTGGAACAAAAGCTGGAGAAAGCGGTGAAACATTTTAACGGCATAACCACAAAAGTTGATGTTCACCTCTCCGTGGAAAAGAATGCACGCATTCCTGATCGCCACAAAGCGGAAGTAACGGTTTATGCTAATGGAACAGTGATTCGCGCTCAAGAAGGAAGCGAAAATTTGTACGCAAGTATTGATTTAGTTTCTGATAAAATCGCTCGTCAACTCCGCAAGTATAAAGAAAGATTAGTGGATCATCGCACCAACGCCACCGTTAAAACTAGCGAGGTGGTGCAAGAGAAACCCTTAGATGATAGCCTAATCGGTGATCGCACTCCCGAATTACCGGCGGAAGTAGTGCGGATGAAATACTTTGCCATGCCACCGATGACTATTGAGGAAGCACTAACACAATTGCAATTAGTCGATCACGATTTCTTTATGTTCTGCAACAAAGACACTAACGAAATCAACGTTATCTATCAACGCAATCACGGCGGTTTTGGTGTTATTCAACCCCGTCCCGTCAACCTGAATGGCAAAGAATCCAATTAACAGTTAGCGACTACAAATAAAACTAAAGACTGGAGAAATTCTCCAGTCTTTTTCTCATCTAACCAAGATTAACTTTCACCACTTTATTTTTTTCTGCCACCGCTTTCGGGAGGGTGAGATAAAGAATACCGTCTTGATAGTTAGCGGTAACTTGGCTATTTTGCACCTCCACTGGTAGGGTAATCAAGCGACTAAATTTACCATAATAAAATTCGCTATTTTCTACCTCGGCAGGGCGTTGACGTTGCCCATTAATAGCCACCATTTGTTTGCTAACCTCCACATCGATATCTTTAATATCCACACCGGGTAATTCGATTTTTAATTGCACGGAATCCTCGTTAACAGAGATTTCCACCGGGGGACGAGATACCGATGAAGTTGTCGGTAATACTTCTTGAAAAAGTTGATCGATTTGACGTTGAACAGAATTAATTTCTAGGAAGGGAGAATAAAGAGTGAAAGCCATAATAATAATTTCCTTGAGAGGTTTTCTCTGACTGCGATTACCTCTATCTTAAGCAACTAACTTGGCTTACACAAGGCGGTTTTCAGGAAATAAAAAGTCGCAATAACCGATACAGTTATCAGTTATCAGTTATCAGTGGCAAGTGGGAAGTTGTGGGGTGTGGGGTGTGGGGTGTGGGGTGTGGGGTGTGGGGTGTGGGAAGTGGGGGTGTGGGGTGTGGGAAGTGGGGGTGTGGGGTGTGGGAAGTGGGGGTGTGGGGTGTGGGGTGTGGGGTGTGGGGAGAACAAAGCTGCCTTTTGCCTTTTGCCTTTTGCCTTTTGCCTTCGTTATAACCATTGTTGTAATTCTGGCCAACCCAAACCCTGACGCACGATATCCGGTTGATCGCCGGTAAAATCAACAATTGTTGACACTTCCGAACCGGGGGCCGAACCATCTTCGATAATTAAATCAACTATATGATCGAGGGCATCGAATAACCTAGGGGTTTCTAATCCCTTGGTGGGAAAATCCCCCTCCTGATCGGGAAGATGGGCAGAACTAGAGATAATAGGATTTTCTAGGGTTTCGAGAATAGTGCGACAGATAACGTGATCGGGAACCCGGATACCGGTGGTTTTCCGCTTCGGATTCATCACCACTTTCGGCACTAATTTAGTCGCCGGTAAGAGAAAAGTGTAGGGACCGGGTATAACTCGTCGCATAATTTTATAGGCATAATCGCTGACCACTGCGTACTCAGAAATATTCGACAAAGAAGAACAGAGAAACGTCAAGGGTTTATCATTAGATAGTTGCTTGATTTGGCGAACTCGTTCGACGGCGGATTTCACATTGAGATCGCAACCGATCGCATAGACGGTATCGGTAGGATAAAGCATAATTGCCCCATTTTTCAGGGCATGACAGATTTCTTGGATAGAACGTTGTTGGGGATTTTCCGGATGGAGAGAGTAAATAGTAGCCATGATAGCAAAATCGTCGCCTATTGGGATTGTCCCACGGGAATCGCCGGGGATATGTGTTTAGGGGCATTAGTAGATTTAGGAGTCCCCTTAGAATACCTGATTGCACAACTAAAAACTTTAGGAATTGAGGAGGAATATCAGTTAAGGGAGGAAAAAGTGCATCGTCGCGGTCAAATTGCCACTAAGATTCACGTCGATGTCACTGCCGAGAAGTCCGCTGATCATCACCACCATCACCATCATACCCCCGCTCGCCATTTACCGGAGATTGAAAGTTTAATTAAACAGGCAAATTTACCCCAGAAAGTCCAAGAATGGAGTTTAGCGGTTTTTCAACAACTTGCGATCGCAGAAGGGGCTGTTCACGGGATCGCACCGGAAAAAGTGCATTTTCACGAAGTCGGGGCAACCGATGCCATTATTGATATCGTCGGGACTTGTTTGGGTTTGGATTGGCTATCGGTGAGTGAATTATACTGTTCTTCTCTACCCACCGGCGGCGGTAAAGTTCAGGCCGCCCATGGTCGTTTACCGGTTCCCGTGCCAGCAGTAGTACAATTGTTCAGTCAGCGACAAGTCACAATTTATAGTAATGGCATCGAAGCGGAGTTGGTAACACCCACGGGGGCAGCTATTGTGACAACTTTAGCTAAAAGTTTCGGTAAACCGCCGAAAATGCAGTTAGAAAAGGTCGGTTTAGGAGCAGGGACAAAAGATTTACCGATTCCCAATCTTGTCCGACTTTGGTTAGGGAAAAAAGTACCAGAAAAGCTAGATGAAAGGGAAACCGTGGCAGTTTTAGAAACTCAAATTGATGACTTAAATCCGCAAGCGATCGCCTATTTAAGCGAGGCTTTATTACAAGCGGGGGCTTTGGATGTATTTAGTCAAGCAATTACTATGAAAAAATCTCGTTTGGGGATACTTTTGACAGTAATTTGTACCTTGGATAAAATTGCTATTTGTGAAAATATGATCTTTCAGGAAACCACAACTTTAGGCATTAGAAGGACGATTCAAGAGCGATCGATCTTAAAAAGAGAGATACAATTGATCGATACTGTCTATGGTCAAATTCGGCTAAAAGTTGCCTACAAAGAGTCAATTAATCAACCGATTACCGTACAACCAGAATACGAAGATTGTGCCGCAATTGCCCGCCAGCATCATCTACCTTGGCGATTTGTTCATCAAATGGCTTTAGCTATTTGGCAAGAAAAAAATCAGTCTTGACAGCAGGGCAATTTTATCATAAAACTGCTAAGTAATAGGACAAAATTAACTTCTTGGTTAGGATAGGCAAAAGGCAAAAGGCAAAAGGTAAAAGGTAGTTAGATATGTGTAATCAATTTTGCTTAGGTACTTATATCCATTGTTCAAAAGCTATTTTCAGGAAGATAATCCCAATTTAAAACCTGTTCCTGGGTAAAAGGACAATCAACCGGAAAATTTTCTTTTGGTAAATTAGTTTCATTTACCGTCCCTCGCACTGCTTTTTGATAACATTCTGTGAAAATATCGGCTAAATAGGGTTTTAAGCTGGGACTATCCCTTAAAATAAGCTCTAATTGTTCTCTTTGCTCATCAATGGTATTTATCCGGCTATTAGTCCGTTTTTCTGGTTGATATTGCCATTTAAGTAAGTGCATCAAGAGAACTTTTAAACGGCCGAATAACTCCCGTCTATTATTACGTCCCATATCGGATATTTCTTCGATTAAGTTATCTAAATCGAGTGCATCTAAATTGCCCTTTTTTAAGTGATTTACGGTTTGCTCAATCCACAAATTAAAATCAGTTGCATAAAGCTGAGATAATTTAGTTTTCATGTCGATGTGGGATTTTTAAAGGGAAACTCTCTGCCAAAATTGGTCGTTATTTGCGATTTTATCACTCAATCTTGGCTCTTGGGGGGTAGAACCCTCCAAACCCCACCGCACATTAGCTTTTCGGTGGGATGCTTACACGCGGTTGTCATACATGTATAGCAGTTTAAGAGTGACTGATAATTGCTGATTGTCGGTATTTCTGCCAAGGTGAGATGCACCCGAAAAAATAAATCTGATTGGCAGCATCTCAACTTTGTAACCCCTAAATCAGGTTTTAAGTAGCTGGTTATAATTAAATTAAAAATGGATTTTAGGTTCGATCCCCCCTGCCCCCCTTGCTGTCCTTTAGTCACATCTTTCTTAACATTTCAAACCTTTGTCGCACATGGCTTTCAAGACTCGGTTAACAATCTGTAATATTCCTTGTTGACACCCTTACTGACAAAGAAAAAACTGAAATCAAGTCAGGATAAGGGT
>NZ_JADBUB010000003.1:0-16365 GCF_020245865.1 Microcystis sp. M169S2 | reverse complement strand
CAGTTTTTTCTTTGTCAGTAAGGGTGTCAACAAGGAATATTACAAATTGTTAACCGAGTCTTGAAAGCCTTGTGCTACAAAGGTTTGAAATGTTAAGAAAGATGTGACTAAAGGACAGCTTAATAAGGGGGGCATCTGATAATTTTTAACGCCTACCTACTTACCTGTGATGATAACATGGGCTTTACTTGTCCCGGCCATCGCCAAGATTTGCCCTTGCATATATTCAGGTTTAATGGGACTAATTTTCTCTATTTCTAGATAGTCTTTGGGAGTAAAATAAGCGTGACTTTTACTGGCTGTCATGGTGTTTATCTTTCTTATTGTTAGTGTTCTAACGGACAATTAAGCCAAATAATTGAGTCTAAATCAGTCTTACTGCCTTCAGTAATTAGCTTTCGTATCATTTCAATATAATTAAAATTACTCTCGAATAAAACAAAACGTCTATCTAAAAAAGCGGCCGCTAGTCCCACGGTTCCTGAACCGGCAAACGGATCTAAAACCACATCACCTTTAAAAGAGTAATAATTAATCACTTTTTCTGCCAATTCTACGGGAAAAGCGGCGGGATGTTTTGAGTTAGTGACTGGGTTAATCTTCCAAACATTAGTGCGTTCATAACCATCGGCAATTTTTGAGG
The DNA here is from genome assembly GCF_020245865.1 of Microcystis sp. M169S2. Taxonomy (NCBI): domain Bacteria; kingdom Bacillati; phylum Cyanobacteriota; class Cyanophyceae; order Chroococcales; family Microcystaceae; genus Microcystis; species Microcystis sp. M169S2. The sequence goes on along the minus strand of NZ_JADBUB010000003.1, from coordinate 15,722 downwards.
CTTTTACTACTTCTTGATCGGGATGATTGCGAATATGCCAATCGATGAGTAAATCCGTATGTTTACGATAGACTAAAACGTATTCAGTCACTGGCACAGTTTTGTATTGGAGAGGATTACGATCGGCGGCAAATCTGCGCCCTCTACCAGTTGCCCACCCTGCTCCCTCTGGTTTTAGCCAAATAATATCATCAATAAAGTCGTAACCTTCCTCAATAAAAATTCGATGCAAATCAAAGGGAACAGCAATACGTTTAGAAGCTTGATTACGCGAAGCACGACGCAACAGCACGGGAGAAACATTAATGACAAAAAAACGTCCTTCACTCAAAACTCGATGACATTTTCTGATCACCTGTCGCAGCTTCAATAGATAGCTTTCGTACTCTTCAAATTCTGAATATTCCGGGCGAGCATTAAAATAGGGTGGTGAGGTAAAGATTAAATCAACACTTTCTGCGGGCATTTCCTCTAAAAGTTCGCTACAATCACCAAATCCGATGGTATTTATCAGAGAGGAAAGCTTATATTCTTTTTTGGGTTTCTTGCGGTTTTCTAATTTAGATTCATCCTGTTTTAACAGACGAGCGATAATAATTTCAGTCCGGGTTGTCCTATCGGCTAAAATTTCGGTGGTGTAGGCATCGATCACCACTTCCCCAACGGTTTTTTTCTGTTCATTACATAAAGGAATTCGCCAAATATGATATCTGTCATCCACTTCTGGTAAACCTAATTTAATCGCATTAACTAAATTTATTTCCCGCAACCAATTAAGGACAATTTCTTTAGCTTCTGCCACCGTGCGAAGCAGATAACCGCGCTTGTCCGATACCAGTTCTTTTTCCATGGCATTACTCTAGTTCTCTCTAGAATTCTAGCTGATTATTATCCAAAAAACTAGGAGAGTCTCAAGATAGAAATTGGCCACCCTTTAAAAATTCCACATTTCTAACACTTTTCCCGTAATTGTTTGATTTAACCAGAAAGTATTATGACTGAGGGAGTGAAGATTATTTGCTGTTACTTTCCAGCTTGCTTGGGGATGAAAAAGAATTGCTTCTGCGGGATTACCGGGGTTGAGAGATGCCGGTTTTTGTTGTAAACAATGACAGGGATTGAGACTAAGCGCTTGCCACAATTGTAAAGCTGATAATTGTCCGGTTATTACTAATTTTTCCCAGAGTAGCGGTAAAGCTAATTCTAACCCGATCGCGCCGGGGGGTGCTTCTGCAAAAGAGACGGTTTTTTCTTCGTAGGTATAGGGACGATGATCGATCGCGATTGCATCGATAATTCCCTCCTTAATTGCCGCAATTAACGCCTTGCGATCGCTTTCGTTGCCCAAGGGTGGAGCGAGGTGTAAACTGGGATGATAGCTGGCGATCGATCCTGTATTTAAGAGCAGATGCAACCACGTCACACTAGCGGTTATCGGCAATCCCCGCATTTTTGCCTCGCGAATTAATTCCACTCCTCGACGGGTAGAAATTCGCATTAGGTGAACAGGTGTATTAATTTCGCCGACGATTTCTAAAATTGTGGCTAAAGCAGTGGTTTCGGAAATAGCAGGATCTCCGGGTAAACCGAAGCGAATCGAGGTTTCTCCCTCACGCATGACTCCATTACCCTTTAATTGCTGATTTACGGGGGAAAGGGCGATATTTTTACCGAAGGGTTTTAGGTATTCCAATAAGCGCCGCAACAGTCCCAAATCTTCCAGACTGCGATTATCGGTAAAACCCACCGCTACAGGCATTAAATCGGCTAATTCCGTCATTTTTTGCCCTTGTCTTCCCAGGGTGAGACTTGCCCAAAAATGCAGACGAGTCGATTTTGAGTCAAAAAACCCTTGACTTTTTTGCTGTAATGTGCTAATGAGTGCGGGGTGATCGAGGGGGGGGAGAGTATTGGGGAGAATTGCCACCCGGGTGCAGCCTCCGGCCGTGGCAGCTTGGATCAGAGATGCAAGGGTTTCTCTGTCCTCGTGGCCGGGTTCCCCAGAATGACTGTAGAGATCGACTAATCCGGGAGCAAAAATACAGTTTTGACCAGAAATATAGTTACTATTTTCTCTTGGGGGAAGCTGAGATTCGATCGCTTTAATTACCCCCTCCTCAATCCAGACATCGGCAATGCGATCGGTTTGTGTCAAGGGGTCAAGGACTCTAACCTGTTCTATAATTGTCGAGGATTGGCTATTCACGCAGACTAATTAAAACGTCATTTTTTCCTCTGGCAGTATATCACGTTAAGTAAAAAGTAAAAAGCAAAAAAGCTGAGTTGTCGGTTAGGTTGGGGGACGATAAGTTAGAATATTAATCAACTACGGTTAATCTTTATTTTAATTGGCCGATCCACCCTAAGCAGAATTGATAGCCGAATCATGCAGTCAGAACTTTTTACTTTTAATTATCTTGAAGGATTTAATCGCGGTGTTCCGCGATTAGTTTCTTTTCGAGATTTAGTACCAGAAATCACCAGCACCAGTTATCTAACCCATGGCATCTATTATTATCCTGCCAAATTTATTCCCCAAGTGGTGAGATTTTGTCTTGATAATTACAGTAAAAAGGATGATTGGATTATCGATCCTTTTGCTGGTTCGGGTACGGTGGGGTTAGAGGCTAAACTTTGTCAAAGAAATGCGGTTTTAACTGACCTGAATTATCTTTTAAACCATATTATACCGATTAAGATTACAGAACACCAAGAACCATTGAGTTACTCGGAGTTAGATAAAAAAATCTTAGAAGTTTTTGCCAGCAAGGATAAATTTATCCCTCAGTGGTCAAATTTAAACTATTGGTATCCAGAGGAGATTTTAGCAGTTTTACAGAAACTTTGGGCAGGTCAAAAAAATCTAGAAACTGATTTGTATTCCCAGATCATTCAAGCGGTTTTAGTGAAAGTTAGTAAACAGTTTTCCTATGCAGAACATACCAAACCTAAATTATTTCAATCGAAATACAAAAAATCAGATATACAAGAACTATTACAAAGAGATTGGCAAGAGGAATTAAAACGAACGATAAAAGAGATGAGTTTTGAAACTTTAACCAGCGTCAATCAATATATTACCGTAACTTGGCATAATTGTAATCAAGTGCTTTTTTATGGGGGAGTAGATAGTGCCACTTTTGAGATCGATCAAAATCTAGAGTTAGATTGTTTAATTAGTTCCCCCCCCTATCTGCAAGCACAAGAATATATCAGAACAGCAAAACTAGATTTATATTGGTTAGGATATACAGAAAAAGAAGTGCAAAAAATATCTAAGCTAGAAATTCCCTACCGACAGGCTACCAGATTAATCGAAACCGAAACCTTAAATCAAGTGAGATCGAGTTTAGAGAAAGAGAATTTACATAAAATACTCGATTCCTATTTTTGTCACACTATCAACGCTTTAGAAAATGCCACCAGAAAATTAAAACAAGCTGGGAAAGCTTGCATTTTTGTCGGTAATCCAAAAGTGGATGGAGTGGAAGTAGAAACTTGGCGAATATTAAAGGAATATTTTCAGGAAAATGGCTTTATTTTTAATACCGTCTTTGAGGATAGAATTAAAACCAGGCAATTATTCAAATCTCGCAAGAATAAAAATCCTGATGGCATGAAATCCGAATATTTACTAATTTTAGAGAAAAGGTAGGTCTAGTTTAGTCAAATCGAATAGAAAAAATATCAACAACTTCCCAAAAATAGCACTGATTCGCAAGGTTAAAACATCGATAAATCTACAGTGAAATAGCTAAAGGCTGAGGACTGATTGCTAACTGCTGTAACAAATTTAGTTTATAATTAATTATCAACCTATCTCTGTTGGAAAACCATGACTATCGCTCAAAGCTTACCCCTAGTCGAGTCCCATGTAAACCCTGAGATAATCTTCCCAGAAGGCGAATTTTGGAGTGATGAACCCCCTTTGGAAAGTAACCTACATCTACAACAAATTATTTTATTAATTCAGTGTTTAGAATGGTGGTGGCGCGAGCGAGAAGATTATTTTGCCGCCGGCAATTTAACCATTTATTACAGTCCTAACCAGAAAAAGTCAGAATTCTGCCGTGGTCGCGATTTTTTCGTGGTTTTGGGGACAAATCCCAATCCTAACCGCAGAAGTTGGGTAGTTTGGCGAGAAGAGGGCAAATATCCCAATTTAATTGTGGAAATTCTCTCCGATAGTACCGCCAAAGTTGACCGAGAGGAGAAAAAACAAATTTATCAAGATATATTTCGCACTCCCGATTATTTTTGGTTTGACCCAGAAAGCCTAGAATTTGAAGGATTTACCCTAATTAGCGGTCAATATCAACCGATTGCCCCCAATCCCCAGGGATGGCTCTGGAGTCAACAATTAGGCTTATATTTGGGTTTATCTGCCAATAAATTGCGCTATTTTACCCCCGAAGGTGAATTAGTACCCACTCCCGCAGAAGCGGCACAACAGGCAGAAACCCAAGTTGAACAGGAAAGGCAGAAATCCGCAAAATTAGCGGCTAAACTGCGGGAATTGGGCATAAATCCCGATGAAAATCTCTAATTAGGGTTTGCTGAATTGAATCCCATGTATAGACGAGAATTACTGCAATTTATAGGCTCTCAGGCTCTTTTTGGGGCTATTAATCCAGAATTTACTTGGAATTATCAAAATATTGACCATTGGGGCGAATTATCAAGGAATTATCGCCTCTGCACCACGGGAAAGCAACAAACACCGATCGATCTGAGTATAGTGACTGAAAAAGAGCTATACCACCCCACCTTTAATTATCGTCCTATACCCCTAAAAATTCGCCATAACGGTCATACAATCTTGGTTCAGACCGAAAAAGGTGGAAATATGAGTTTTCACGGTGAAAAATGGGATTTGTTGCAGTTCCATTTTCATCATCCCAGCGAACATCAGATTAAAGGTCAGTCTTTCCCTCTAGAAATTCATTTAGTGCATCGAAATGGGAAGGGAAATTTAGCAGTTGTGGGCATCTTAGCCGAAATTGGGGCAAATAATCCCTATTTACAAACCATTTGGGATTATTTGCCCCAAGAACCTTCTCCTGAAATGATTATCCCCGATACTTGGGTCAATGTCGGGCTTTTACTGCCGGAAAATAGCGATTTTTATGAATATCGGGGGTCTTTGTCCACTCCCCCCTGTAGCGAGGATGTTCTCTGGTTAGTCTGGCAAAATGCGATCAAAATTTCTCCCCAACAACTGCAACAATTGGCTGCGATTTTTCCGAGTAATGCCAGGAATATTCAACCATTGAACGGGCGATCTATCCTGCATTCCTAGGCGAAATTGTCGGCATTTTTGCTAATTTAGATAATTTTATTAACTTTTAGACCAATAATGGTAAATAACTCAGGAATGCGCTCAATAACTAAAGCTTCGGTGGCTGTCCAGTCACTTTCCTTAGTGGCTAAAACCCCAAGAACACTCAGAGGAACCTGTAAAAATAGGTGACTTAAGAGGAGAGCGATCCCAGCGATGACTAAACCTAAAAGCCGCCATTGGGGGAGATAGGCGGCCACGGCAGCCGCTAGAGGGGCAAAATTATAGATGGCCCAAGCGATGAGAATTAAGAGGACGACTCCCAAAAGAGTAAGAAGACGATGGCGAGGACGTTGAAAAAGAGAGAGAATTTTTAACTGTTCGGGGGTGAGTTGACTCGGTTTTAGAGCAACCAACAAAAGACTAAAGATATCAAAAGGTTTTGTCCACTGCATCCAAAAGACTGGAATAATAGCGATCGCTCCCAGAAATAGCCATTCTAGCCAAAGAAAAGGCAAGGGATCGCCCACAGCTAAACCAATCCAAGCGATTTGTAAAAAGATTGGCAAAGCCGCTAACCCTGCCAGATGAATCCACAAAAAAGGTTCTGATTTCATAGAGGGAAATGAGAATTATAAATTATAAATTATGAATTATGAATTATGAAGTGGGGAGATGGGGGAGTGAGGGAGTGGGGGAATTATGACTGATAACTGATAACTGATAACTGACTCCCGACTCCTGACGCTGACCGTCTAATTAACTGGATAAAGTGCGACGTTTCATGACCATTTCGTAGGCTTCAATAATATCGCCTTCTTTCCAGTCATTGAATTTAGAAACACCGACACCGCACTCGAAACCGGTGGCCACTTCCCGGGCATCTTCCTTCATCCGTTTGAGGGAATCGAGAACCCCCTGATAAACAATTTCCTTGCCGCGACGCACGCGCAGGAAGCGATTCCGCACCAGTTTACCTGATTGGACATAACAGCCCGCCACGGCTCCCCGGCCGACGGTGAAGACGGCACGCACTTCGGCAAAACCGAGGTGTTCTTCCACTTCTTCGGGGTCGAGAAGACCTTCCATCGCCCCTTGAATATCATCGAGAAGCTTGTAGATGATATTGTAATCACGGATATCGACCCCTTCCCGATCAGCGGATGCGCGCGCACCACTGGCAAGGGTGGTATTAAAACCCACCACCACCGCACCACTAGCGGCGGCCAGATCCACATCGGTTTCGGTGATTTCCCCCGGAGAGGCGAGGAGAACCCGAATCTGCACTTCGTTTTGGGGTAACTGTTTGAGCGCACCGAGGATAGCCTCAACGGAACCTTGCACATCTGCCTTGAGGATGAGATTAAGTTCCTTGAGTTGTCCTTCTTGAGCTTGGATAGAGAGGGTGCTAAGGCTAACGCGACGGGAGGAGAGGGCCTGTTGTAAACGGGTGTTGCGTTGTTCGATCGCCCGTTGATCGGCAATTGATCGGGCCTCTTTCTCACTTTCATAGACATCGAACTCATCGCCGGCGGCCGGGACATCACTAAGACCGAGGATTTCCACGGCAAAGGAGGGGGTGGCTGCTTCGACTTTTTGACCGCGATCATCGATCATCGCCCGAATTTTGCCGAAAACGGAACCAGCGACGATGCTATCACCGACGCGGAGAGTACCATTCTGGACGAGCAGGGTAGCCACGGGACCTTTGGTGCGATCGAGGTTAGCTTCGATCACGGTTCCCTTAGCCAAGCGATCGGGGTTAGCGACCAATTCCTCCACTTCTGCCACCAAGAGGATCATTTCCAGCAGATTATCGAGATTTTCACCCCGCAGGGCGCTAACGGGAACCATAATCGTCTCACCGCCCCAATCTTCGGCCACCAGTCCCTGTTCGGTCAATTCCTGTTTAATTCGGTCGGGGTTAGCCGAGGGTTTATCGACTTTGTTAATCGCCACCACGATGGGGACTTCGGCGGCCCTGGCGTGACTAATTGCCTCTTTCGTTTGGGGTTGCACGCCATCATCGGCGGCCACCACCAGCACCGCTATATCGGTGACTCTCGCCCCACGGGCCCGCATGGCGGTAAAAGCTTCGTGGCCGGGGGTATCCAAAAAGACAATCTGTTCCGGTTTGCCGTTATGTTCCACATCGACGTGGTAAGCACCGATGTGCTGGGTGATGCCGCCGGCTTCCCCCTGGGCGACTTTGGTTTTGCGGATCGAGTCGAGGAGGGTGGTTTTACCGTGGTCAACGTGACCCATAATGGTGACGACGGGGGGACGACGCTGGAGACTTTCCCAGTCGGAGACATCGATCATCTCCGTGGTTTTGATCGCCGCCGACTGGGTGCTGGGGGTTTCCACGGTCATCTCGAAGTCCCTGGCGATCATTTCGATCGTGTCCACGTCGAGAGTTTGGGTGATATTAACCGCCATCCCTTTAAAAAATAGGGTTCTGATGATCTCGGTTTCGGGGACTTTCATCAATTCCGAGAGGTCGCGCACGGTAAGACTGCCGGTGATGACGATGCTTTCCGGGCGTTTTTCCTCTTGGGGTTCTTGACGCTCGCTTTTCGGGCTGCCGGTGTGGGCGGTTGGTTTACTGGGCCGCTTAACTTTGACTGCTGTTGGAGTGCTGGGGGTGGCAGCTTTAGCGCTGGGCGGTTTGGGGGGACGAGCGGTGGAAAGGGTAAAACTGGGGCTATTGATTAACCCGGATAGTTCCGATTCTAGATCATCGTCATCTTCAAAGAGGGCTTGGGTGCGGCGTTTGTTTTTGCCAGCAGTTTTAGCGGTTTTGGCCGCTTTTTTCTCTTCTTCTTCTTCTTCTTCCCAGCTAGATTTTTTGGCCATGCGAAGGGGCATGGTCGGTCGTTTGAGTTTTTTGGGCCCGTCTGCTCCCAGCAATCCGGTATCTGTATCGATTTCTGTGCCATCAACACCGGATTTCTTGGTGGTGTCGGTTTCTTCCTCGCCAGTAGCCGAGATTTTAGCGGGCATACCGGGGCGAACTGGGCGCTTCAATTCCACCGTCTCCCGCACTTCTCTAGCTGGTTCCCCCAGTTTCGGGCTTTTTCCGTCGGGTTTGCGGTGGAGGGTCGGTTTTTCGGGTTTAGCCAAGCCAGTCCTGCGCTCAGGACTAGGGGCGTTTTCACTCTCGCCGCGCTCGCGTTTTTCTCCCCGCGGCCTGTCGTTACTGCCGGGGGCATTTTTAGATGATCGGGGTTCTAGCCGGCCCGAGGCGCTTTCAGGGCGTGGTTTCGGGGTGAGGGAAGGTCGATTAGGTGGGGCGATTAAGGTGGGGGATACTTCTGGCACTAGCGGCGTTTCGGTCGGGGTTTCTTTAACACTGGCGGACTGAGATGGCATCTCTGCAGCGGTGGGGGGAGTTTTTTCGGCCGCACCGTCGCGCCCTGGGGCAGCAACGAGGGGTTTAACTGGGGGACGGGGAGGACTGATTAAAGTCGGTTTAGCTGAGGAACCGGCAGACCCGGGATAGATTTCCCCTTCTTCGCCAGTTTCGGGGCGGTTGTGTTTATGCAGGGCTAAAATCTTTTGTTTTTTTTCTTCGGCAGGACTAACCGATTCTCGCTGACCCGTGCTATTTTTGCTGGTACTCGAAACAACTCCCTTCGCAGCAATTGCCTTGATGCGTTGGGCATCCTCTTCGCTGATCGTGCTACTGTGGCTCTTGTACTCGATGTTCAACTGGTCACAGATATCCAAAATGTCTTTGTTGTCTAGATTCAATTCTTTTGATAAATCGTAAATTCTGACTTTCGCGTTACTCATCCATTATCCCCCGGCTAAAGTGTTAGTGATCCTATAAGTTGGCTGATTTTTTGATCCTGTCAGGACTGCCCCCTTTCCATGGTAACGATTTTGTGGCTATGATCGTCAATTTTAATCCTGATTTGGACGACCTTGCTTGGCAGTCCCGAGGCGCTCTTGCAAGGATTCATAGAGCGTTTCGGGAATATTGGCTTTTAGGGCGCGTCCGAGACGATTTTTTTGCCTGGCCAGTTGCAGGCAGTTAGGTTGCGGACAGATATAGGCAGCTCTTCCCATGCCTTGATCTAATTGTATCTGTCCGGACGGGTGTAGTCGGACAATTCGCCAAAAGGATTCTTTCGGGGCAAAGAGACGGCAGCTAATACAGCGTCGATAATTGACGAAGGGGTTCATTCTTGGTCTAAATCCTGCGCTTCTGGGTCGTTTTCATCGGTTTTTACCTCTTGTTCTCCTTTATAAAGGGCGATATCCTTAATATCGATTTTCCAGCCCGTCAGACGGGCGGCTAAACGCACGTTCTGCCCTTCTTTGCCAATCGCTAAACTTAATTGATCCTGTGCCACCAGTACCAATGCTTGTCTTTCTTCGGCATTAGTGAACAAAACTTGGTCAATACGGGCGGGACTAAGGGCATTGCCGATGTAGGTGGCGGGATCTGGAGACCAGCGAATCACGTCGATTTTTTCTCCTCGCAATTCGTTCACCACGGCTTGAATCCGCGAACCTCTGGCCCCAATACAGGCCCCAACCGGATCCACGTCTCTTTCTAGGGTATCGACGGCGATTTTTGTCCGCGAACCAACGTGACGGGAGGGGGGATTAGCTTCCCGGGCGACAGCAACAATACGCACGATTTCCTCCTCGATTTCGGGAACCTCGTTAGCGAACAGATATACTACCAAGCCCGCCGCCGCTCTGGAAACGATTAATTGCGGGCCGCGGTGAGAACCTTCTAGAACTTTTTTGAGCAGAACTTTAAAGGTGGCGTTGGCGCGATAGTTATCGTTGGGCAGTTGTTCCCGTTTGGGTAGTTCTGCTTCCACTTCCGGTTGACCGTAGGTGCTTTGTACCATGACAATAGCGGCCTGTCTTTCAAAACGGACGACTCGGGCTTGTAAAACGGTTCCTTCCAGATCTTGGAACTCCTCTTGAATCATTTTGCGTTGGTTATCCCGCAGTTTTTGCAGTAAAACCTGTTTAGTTTGAATCGCCGCCATGCGACCAAATTCTCTTTGGTCGGGGGTGACATCAAGAACTACTTCATCCCCTAATTGGGCTTCGTCGGCTACTTCTTGCACTTCTTTGAGACCGATGTGATGGTCGGGATTAGTCACTTCTTCGACAATAGTTTTAGTCGAAAGGATGCGAAACCCTTCTTCTTCTACGTCTAATTCCACATCAAAGTTATTGAAATAATCTTCATGAAATTGAGCGGCTTTTTCTAAACTTTGGGCGCGTCGATAACGTTCGTAACCCTTGATCAGGGCTTCACGCAAGGCTTCCTGTACGGCATTTTTGGGCAGATTATGTCGTTGGCTAATTTCTTCGAGCATTATTTTTAAACCGGGCAAATTAACGGTAGCCATAATTATTTTTTCTCCTTACTTTTGAGTTATTAGTTTTTTATCTGTCAGCCTTGTATCAGTTATCAGTTATCAGTTATCAGATGTAAGTTATCAGATGTAAGTTTTAAGTTAATCAGTTAGTGAGTTATTTATCTTCATCCTTATCCCTGATCACTGTTTACTGATTACTGTTCACTGTTTACTGATTACTGCGCTGCTCATCTAAACGGACGCTGATGACGGTAGTGCGATCGATGGTCAGGGAGCGACCCTTTTGGTTAAGATAAATAGATTGTTCATCTCTACCTTGCAGTTTTCCGCGCCATTCTTTTGGTTTTCCTTGGCTATCCTGGCCGGTAACGATGACGGGAAAACCTTTAAAAGACTGAAATTCGCGCTCACTGCTCAGTTGTCGAGAAATGCCGGGGCTAGATATTTCTAAAACGTAGGCCCCGGGTAAGATTTCTTGACTGTCGAGGGCGGTTTCTAAGGACCGACTCATCTGCTCACAGTCCTCTAAACCAGTATCTCCCGCAAGATTGCGAATATCGACGCGCAGGACGGGAGGCCTTTTATTGGTTTGGAAAACGATATCGACCACTTCTAGCCCCAAGTTTTCAGCGATAGGGGTGGCTAGGTGCAGCAGGTCGGGGATGAGCGGATGGGTCATGATTTAGACAATAAAAAAAGCGGGCGAAACCCACTTCCCTAAACTGTTAGTGATTGGGATAGGCAGTTGTTAGACCACCTAGCTGAATACAGTATAGCAAAAAACCGTCATCACTATTTGCCCCCGGGGTTGTGCCTAAGGGAAACAGAACAGTGGTCACGATCGAGTCGATCTGTCACAATGAATACAGGGTAACTAGATATAGAGTCAATTATGGATCAAAAATCTCCGCTCACCGTAGTTAGAGCCAAGTCAGCTAAGAATCGTGGTCATCGGCCAGTATGGAAAGGGATTGTCAGCACTTGGATGATTCTGCAAACCTTTGGCCATGTCAATCCTGCTTGGAGTCAAAAAAAACCCAATACCCTCACCTACGGTGAATTGTTAGAGAAAATCGAGCAAGGCAAGGTAAAAAAGGTGGAAATCAATCCTTCTTTGCAACAGGCAGCAGTTACCCTCGTCGGTCAAACGGACAAGGAGCCACCGAAGGAAGTCAATTTATTTGACCAAAATCCCGAATTAATCAAGAAACTCGATGCTAAAAAAATTGAGTACGGTATTCTCCCTAGCACTGATAATTCGGCCCTGATCAATGTTCTCACTAACCTGTTAGTGATTATTATCGTCTTGGGATTATTGGTGTTTATTATCCGTCGTTCTGCTAATGCTTCCGGTCAAGCGATGAACTTCGGTAAATCAAGGGCGCGGTTTCAGATGGAGGCGAAAACCGGCATAGAATTCAATGATGTGGCGGGTGTGGATGAGGCCAAGGAAGATCTAGAGGAAGTGGTAACATTCCTCAAACAACCGGAAAAATTTACGGCTATTGGTGCGAAAATCCCCAAGGGAGTCCTGTTAATCGGGCCCCCAGGGACGGGGAAAACTTTACTGGCTAAAGCGATCGCAGGAGAGGCGGGAGTACCTTTTTTCAGCATCTCCGGGTCGGAATTTGTGGAGATGTTTGTCGGGGTTGGTGCGTCGCGAGTGCGAGATCTGTTCCGAAAAGCCCAGGAAAATGCCCCTTGTTTGGTTTTTATCGATGAAATTGATGCCGTTGGTCGTCAAAGGGGGATCGGTTATGGGGGAGGTAATGATGAACGGGAACAAACCCTGAACCAATTATTGACGGAAATGGACGGTTTTGAGGGAAATACTGGCATTATCGTCATTGCCGCCACCAACAGGCCTGATGTTTTGGATTCGGCCTTGCTGCGTCCGGGTCGTTTTGACCGACAGGTGGTGGTGGATTATCCAGATTCTAAGGGACGTTTGGCCATTTTGGAGGTCCATTCTCGCGATAAAAAGGTGGCTGCTGATGTGGCTCTGGAGGCGATCGCCCGGCGCACCCCCGGTTTTACTGGGGCAGATTTGGCGAATATGCTCAACGAAGCGGCGATTTTTACCGCTAGACGGCGCAAAGAGGCGATTACTATGGAGGAGGTCAACGATGCGATCGATCGGATTGTGGCCGGTATGGAAGGGCGAGCTTTAGTGGATAGTAAAGCCAAGCGTTTGATCGCCTATCATGAAGTCGGCCATGCGATTGTCGGTACTCTCTGTCCCGGTCACGATCAAGTGGAAAAAGTCACCCTGATTCCCCGGGGGCAAGCGCAGGGGTTAACTTGGTTCACTCCTGATGAAGAACAGGGTTTAACCAGTCGTTCCCAGTTATTAGCCCGAATTGCGGGATTATTAGGGGGACGGGTGGCGGAGGAATGTGTCTTCGGTGAGGATGAAGTGACCACTGGTGCCGGTAATGATATTGAAAAAATTACCTATCTGGCCCGACAGATGGTAACGCGTCTGGGAATGTCGGAATTGGGATTGATTGCCCTAGAGGAGGATGGTAATTCCTATCTCGGTGGTGCTGGTGCTGGTTATCATGCCGACCATTCTTTCGCGATGATGGCAAAAATTGATGCACAAGTGCGGGAACTTGTCAAGCAATGCCACGATTTAGCAACAAAACTTATCCTTGACAATCGTATGGCGATTGATCGCTTGGTGGATATACTGATTGAACAGGAAACTATTGACGGCGACGAATTTCGGCGTTTATTGAGGGAATTTCAGCAACAAGCGGATCGGTCAATGGTGACGATGGTTTAATTTGCCCTTCGTCTCCTTGCTTCGATTCAGGGGTTAGGAGACGATTTCGGCCAAAAATCTGCTCATTGGTCGGACAAAGGCAGAATTAACGACTAACATTGTGAGCGGGGATTTTACTCATGGAATGACCGTTATGATTGCCTTTGGTGGAAGCAATAATATTAGCTTCTAAAGCTGAATTGATCTCGGCCAACATTTCTAGATTGAAACGATAGCCGACGTTGCGGACGGTTTGAATTAAATTAGGTTGTCTGGGATCGGTTTCGATTTTTTTCCGCAGAGAGAGAACATGAGTATCAATTGTCCGGGGATTATCGATTTCCTCGGGCCAAGCGCGACGCAGTAAATCGGCTCTTGATAGGGGTGTTCCCTCCGCTTGGGCTAAAACGTAGAGTAGGCTAAATTCTTGGGGGGTTAATTCGATATACTCCCCGCGAAATTGTACCCGTCTTTGGGCTAAATCTATTTTTAATTGCCCATAATCCAAGTGTAGGGGAGCAGCCCTACTGCCTAAACGACGGGTTAACACTTCTACCCTAGCCATAAATTCTTGCATTCCAAAGGGCTTTTTCAGGTAGTCGTCGGCCCCGGCTTTTAAACCATTGACCACATCTTTTTCGCCATTGCGGGCCGAGAGAATCAGTATTAAAGACTGTTTTTGTTGATAAAGCCAACGGCAGAGTTCGATCCCATCCCCATCTGGCAAATCGGAATCGATAATTGCTAAGGTTGGTTGACGATGAAGGAAAGTTTGACGCGCACTTTGCAGGGTTGCCGATTGATTAACCAAATAACCGGCCTGTTGCAGATGCCAAGCTAATAGCGATCGCAAGTGCGGGTTGCCCTCAACAATAGAAATATAGATCGATACCACCTGAGTTTCTGCCCCATTACTGCACAGATTGACACATTGTCAGGGTATCAGAATTAATGTCAAGATGTTGTAACAATTGTAACATTCGTCAGGAGTCAGGCTTCGGCGTGAGCTTTTGTCGAACGCTTTTTCTCCCTGCTCCCATCTCCCTATCTCCCCATCCCATCACCCCCCGCAACGCGCACGAAGTGGTCTCCCAACTTCATAATTCATAATTTATCATTCATAATTTATAATTCATAATTCATAATTCATAATTTATAATTTATCATTCATAATTCATAATTCATAATTCATAATTCCATCACCCCACTTCATAATTCATAATTTGTAATTCATAGGTCTTCCAAAATGTCTTGACTGTCGAACCTCATTCAAGGTATTCTATGGAATAACATCAGAGGGTTGTGGAATCCAGATTTGAATTGGCGTACAAACTCAGACAGTAATGCAATTCAGATTTGAATTTGCCTACTCTTTATGGGACTTACCCAAAAGCTCACAGATATTGTCTGTCTGATCAGATCTTCTTGATTGTTATCTCAGCCATCTAACCACTAAAAAACGACCGGAACACCATGATAGATAACTTTGCGGCCAACGACATCTATAACTATAGATGGTCTAGATTTCTCAGGTTTTGAGAAATTTTTAGCGGGGAATAACTCATCAATTTTTCCCACCATAGCCACTAACTGCATACGATTAGATCGCACCCCCAGTATATATTTAGTCAAAGTTTTCGCCTGACTTATATACCATACGACGGTAAAGGGGAGCGGAGATCGAAATAACCTCCAACTCCCCAGAAATAAGTATCGACAGTTAGGAACCAACCCCTGACCTCACATCTGAAGCACTTAAGGAGAAAAAATATGCTTGACCCAAGTTTCGACCTATCAGACAGCAATGTTTTAGATGATATCTTCCAGTTACCAACCCTTGTGGTGGAATCAGGTTTAGGACGCTCCGACTTGATTACCCCTGTTGTCCCCAAAAGTCTCCAGGGCATGGATTCTGACTTTGTAAGCAATTCTCTGGAAGAATACCAGCTAGGACAAGAAAATCGCTGGCAATCATCCCAATCCCTTTTCTCTTGGTCTAACGACGGTGATTTTTTAACGGGTCAAAGTAATTTTGTGAGTTTTTCCAGTTCTGTTGACCTAGCTGGCAATACCTTGGCAACGGCCCGTGATATCACTATTGGAGCAACTCCCACCAGCTACAGTGATTTTGTTGATTCTACAGACAGCAATGATTACTATCGTTTTAGTTTAGGAACCACTAGCGACTTTAGCCTCAATTTAACGGGATTAAGTGACGATGCTGATGTGTCCTTATTAGATAGTAATGGCAGTGAGATTACTAGCTCCACTAATGGCAGTAACGATAGTGAAAGTATTACTCGTCAACTGAATGCGGGTACTTACT
>NZ_JADBUB010000029.1:0-2593 GCF_020245865.1 Microcystis sp. M169S2 | reverse complement strand
TCAACGTTATGGAGTGGAAGAATACTATCTCTATGATCCCGATTCTCATAATTTTCAAGGATGGTGGAGACAGGAAGGACTATTAAGTTCTATACCTGAGATTAAGGGATGGGTTAGTCCTCGGTTAAATATCCGATTTGAATTGAGAGAAGATGGGTTAGAAATTTATGGTTTAGATGGTCAGAAATTTCTAACTTCTATTGAGTTATCTCAAAAAGCTGAACAAGCAAGTTTACAATTAGAACAAGAGCGTCTTAAAGCTGAAGAAGCGAGTTTACAGTTAGAACAAGAGCGTCTTAAAGCTGAACGTTTAGCTGAATATATCCGTTCTCTGGGAATTGATCCCGATACTTTATAATGACATAATTGATGGGTTGTGGTAAATACTAATTAACTGGTAAACTGCCTAATTTATCGTCATTGAACCTAGTCTATGGCTATACTTAAACTATGTAATCACTAAAAAAAAACAAATCTATGAAAGCTTGGGCAAAATCTCTAGAAAAACCAGCAGTGGAATTTTCTGAAACGCAATTAACCTTATTATCGGGGAAAATTCCCGAGGGATTGCGGGGGAGTCTCTATCGCAATGGTCCGGGGAGATTAGAAAGAGGTAAGCAAAAAGTTGGTCATTGGTTTGACGGAGATGGGGCAGTTTTAGCTGTACATTTTCATGATAAGGGAGCCAGTGCCACCTATCGTTATGTTCAGACTGCTGGTTATCAGCAAGAAAGCGCCGCTAATCAATATTTATTTCCTAATTATGGCATGAATGCCCCCGGCTTCTTTTGGAATAATTGGGGAAAAGAGGTAAAAAATGCCGCTAATACCTCGGTGTTAGCTTTACCCAATAAATTATTAGCTCTCTGGGAAGGGGGTTTTCCCCATAAATTAGATTTACAATCTTTAGAAACCCTAGGTTTAGATAATTTATCTAGCTTACAAGCAAAGGAAACTTTTTCCGCTCATCCTAAAGTAGATGTGTCCAGAGGAGAGATTTTTAATTTCGGGGTGACAATCGGTGCTAAAGTTAGTTTAAATCTCTATAAGTCTGACTCCACTGGTGAAATTATCCAGAAAAACACTTTTGATTTAGATAGATTGTCTCTGCTGCATGACTTTGTTTTAGCAGGACAGTATCTCGTCTTTTTTGTCCCACCGATAAAAGCGGATAAGTTATCGATACTGTTGGGATTTAAAACTTTTAGTGATGCCATGGAGTGGCAGCCAGAATTAGGAACAAGAATACTAATTTTTGAGCGAGATTCTCTGCAATTAGTCAGTGAAAGTGTTACAGATTCATGGTTTCAATGGCACTTTGCTAATGGTTGTGTGAATGACCAAGGCAATCTTGAAATTGTTTTTGTTCGTTATGATGACTTTAAGACTAATCAATTTTTAAAAGAAGTTGCCACGGGTGAAACCGAAACCTTAGCCATCGGAAAATTGGCAAGTATTACCATTAATCCCCTATCAGCAAAGGTAATTAATCAGGAAATTCTCTCGGATTTAAGCTGTGATTTTCCCGTGGTTTCCCCGCAACTGGTGGGACAAAAATGGCAAAATACTTTTTTAGCTGTCCATCGTCCCGATAGCGATATTCGTCAGGAAATTATCGGACTTCCCGCTTGTTATAATCACTCCACAGGTAAGTTAACTATTGCCTATCTAGAAAATAACTGTTATGGTAGTGAACCGATTTTTATCTCCGATGGTTTATCTCCAGAAACGGGATGGTTAATCGTCGTGGTTTACGACGGCAATAATCATAGCAGCCAAGTAAGAATCTATGATAGTCAGCAGCTAGAAAAAGAACCCCTTTGCTGTCTGCAATTACCCAGTGTTATCCCTCCGGGGTTTCACGGTACTTGGCAAGAAAAATCAGAAAAAGGTGCAGAAGCAATCTCAACTTAGAAAAGGGGTTTCTATTTAGAAAACGGGTTTCTTCGAGAAACCCGTTTTCTGGACTTGTGAGAGAGAAGCTTTATTCGATTTCTCTACGGTTGAAGATTTAATCAATTGGTTAAATACTTTAACTGCTTAGTTCTTACGACCACCTCAAGACGGAGTTATCGAAAAAAAGTTTTCGATCTGGCTTTTATGTGTTATAATACCCACCAGAATTAGACTACTTTCCCCATAATGCCATGTTCTTTGAACTGTTGACTGTACCCATCGAAGCGATCGCAGACACATTTACATGACTAATAATATTGACCATGATCGCTTATTTAAGGAGTTAATCTCCACCTTTTTTGTCGAATTTATCGAGTTGTTTTTCCCTCAATTGATAGATTATTTAGATAGGGAATCGATTACTTTTTTAGACAAAGAAGTATTTACCGATGTCACAGAAGGAGAAAGGTATGAAAGCGATTTAGTCGCACAAGTTAAGTTTCGAGGAAAAGAATCTTTCTTTCTGATTCATGTAGAGGCGCAGGAAAGTTCCCGCAAGTGGTTTAACCGGCGAATGTTTACTTATTTTGCTCGCTTTCATGAGAAATTTGTCTTACCGATTTATCCGATTGTAATTTTTTCTTATTCAAAGCCAAAAAGAGCAGCGATTAGTCAATATGTAGTCGATTTTCCCGAT
>NZ_JADBUB010000028.1:0-16690 GCF_020245865.1 Microcystis sp. M169S2 | reverse complement strand
GGTGTGGGGTGTGGGGTGTGGGGTGTGGGGTGTGGGGTGTGGGGTGTGGGGTGTGGGGTGTGGGGTGTGGGGTGTGGGGTGTGGGGTGTGGGGTGTGGGGTGTGGGGTGTGGGGAGCTTTTTCAGTAAACAGTAAACTCAAAACTCACATCTGATAACTGATAACTGATAACTGATAACTGATTATTGATAACTCTCAATTACTTGACGAAAATCGCTTTTTTGTTTGACTCCGCGCATTTCCTTGACTAATTCCCGGTCCTTAAAGAATTGTACCGTGGGAGTCCCAGTTACTTGACCCATTTTGGCAATTTCCAGGTCAGCTTCGATGTCAATTTCCACAAAATAAATTTTGCCATCGTACTCATCGACCACTTTATCTAAAATCGGTTTCAGGGTTTTACAGGGGCCACAGGTGGGAGAAACATATTTTACCATTAACAAGCGATCGCCGTCGTGGAATAATTTCCGCAAAGCATAACCCCCAACGTGACGAGTTTTGTTAATATCAAAAGTTTCCTCCGTATCGGCCGGGGTTTCGCTAACGGTTTTCGTCTCGTAATGTTCAGAAGTGGCTGATTGACGGTATTCTTGGATTAAATTATGCTCCGATAACCATCTTTCTGCCAATAACGCCGCCATACACCCCGTACCTGCGGCAGTGATTGCCTGACGGTATTCGTGGTCCTGTACGTCTCCTGCGGCAAAAACCCCCTCGACGCTGGTAGCAACAGTCCCCGGTTTGACTTTCACATAACCCACCTCGTCTAATTCTAGTTGTCCTTGGAATAGGGAAGTATTGGGAGTGTGACCGACGGCATAAAATAACCCTCTAACGGCTAATTCACTGATTTCTCCCGTTTGCGAGTTTTTAATGCGTAATCCTGCCATTTTACTGCCTGTACCGAACACATCCAGTGCTTGGGTGTGAAAATGAACGGTAACTTTCGGATTATTTAACACCCGGTCCTGCATTGCTTTCGAGGCACGCATCGCTTCCCCGCGTATCAATAAATGGACGTGAGAGCCGTATTTAGTTAAATATACGGCTTCTTCGGCTGCGGAGTCACCGCCACCGATGACAGCGAGGTTTTCCTCTCTAAATATCGGTGTAGCACCGTCACAGATAGCACAAGCGGAAATGCCGTTACTCCAGAATTGGGCCTCGCTGGGTAGTCCTAAGCGTTTGGCAGTGGCTCCTGTGGCGATAATAATACTATTGGCCTTCACTTCCCGGTCCGTGGAACGAATGGTAAAAGGACGCTGACTTAAATCCACCGAGATAACATCTTCGGTATAGCATTGGGTCCCCCATCTTTCGGCCTGTTCCTTCATTCTTTCCATTAGCTTCGGACCGGTAATTCCTTCGGGAAAACCGGGGAAATTTTCTACTTCTGTGGTGGTCATCAATTGTCCCCCCGGAATACCTCCCGCTTGGAAACCCTCAAACATCAAGGGTTTTAAGTTCGCACGCGCCGCATAAATCGCCGCCGTATATCCCGCCGGTCCCGAACCAATAACGACTAAATTCTCGACAGTCATAACCGTAAATGCAACTCATAACGACTACGCTTTTTAGTATAACAGATAATGTCGGGTGGGTTAGACGACGATAAGTTAGATAATTTACCCATCAGTTTAATATGCGTCCTAACCCAGCAAGAAGTAGATTTCTGCCTAAAAATCCAGAATATCTCGGATAATAGCTTTTAAATCGGCATCAGCAGGACGTTTGACAAACTGCTCATGGCTGTAAATCCAAACCAGTTTAATTGTGTAGGTAGTCGCGCTCACCAAATACATTAATCTAATTTGCCCCGCAGCACCTTTTGAAATCCGGATATCGAGCTTATGAAAAGTCCAGCCTTCCGGCAACTGAATTTTCCCCGGTAGAGGTTCCTGGCGGGAGTTATGGGGATATTGTTCGTCGATTAAATCCTCTAAAGTTTTGGTAATAAGTTCAACAAAGCTATTTTTGTGAACTTTTGCCAGTTTTTTGAAAGAGCGCTCGAAGTTGTCAGAAGATTCAATCGAGAAAGGAATTGAGCCAGTCATGCACTTCTCCTTTCCCAATACGATGAGAAGATTCCGTCGCCAATGCCTCCTTCAAAACTTCAGACATGGCTGCTTTGTAGGCCGGATGTTCCTGTTCTATCAAATCAAGCTTTTGATAACCTAATGCTTTCATATCATCAAGGAGAATTGGCTCTGTGGAACTTTCTTCTGGTAGCAGACCTTTACGAGCCTTTTTCCAAGGAAATTCCGCATGAGTCATATCACTCAACCTATAGGCGTGGTAGTTACCGAAATATTGCCAAATTTCTTCTAAAAGTTCTTTTTTCTCCGATGGCAGCCCAGACAAGGATTCTTGGCGAGGAATTGGTAATTGTTCAGCCTCAAAATCACTGTAGAACTTATAAGCAGCAGGACAAACCGGACCGTAACGCCATGCTTGAATTTCCTCCTTAAACAATGGTTCATCGTATAGGGCCAAATGCAAGCTCTGTGCATAATATAAAAGCTTTTGGACTTTCATATTAGTCATTTCAGCGTCTATACCATCCTCGTAAGCTCTGATAATAAAGTAGCGAGCCACAGTCAGGCAGTCAATCATAGCTCCACAAAATTTTTGGAATATCGACCTATGACCATTGTAGAAGAAATTGACAATTAGTACAAGTGTATGAAGAAAGCTTAACAATACTCATGGGGTAATGGGGGAAGTTTTAATATTTTTCGTCAGTGACTCTACCAGTGGGTGAAGTCTGCCGCAAATTGAGATAGGGATAACAGTTTAATACGGGTATCTTGAGCGACTTTTTGGCGCATTTGGGCGGTATTATAGCCCCAATCGGCTAAATATAAGCCCACATCGTTTAAATCTGCTTGTTGCTGCACTAATTCCAAAGCATCGAGACGATCCTCGACAAACCACAAATTAGCGGGAGATTCTGGTAAATCAGCCAGTATTTGCTGAATAGTCAGGTATTTCGGCTGTTTAATTTCCTTGCCAATTAATCTCGCTGCCGGAAAATTAATTGCTACTTTTTGTAACAATTGCTTGACAAAACGACTTTCTTTTGTAGTGATGATATAAACCAAAAAATCCGAGTCTAAAAGAGAGGCCAGGCGATTGATCGCGGGTTGATAAAATTGATGTAAGGCTAACCAAGACTCTAGATCCGACTCAATCCATTGATCCCTAAGACCATCGAGAGCATTAGAGAGAACTTTTTTCGCTATTTTCTCCCTTTCTAGCAGATTTTGAGCAATTGACGGCCAATTATTTAAAGCTTCCTCGTCGGGAATACCGAGAACGAGCGATCGCAACAGTAAAGGCATTTCCCAACCGGTTTCGATAACGGGACGAAGTTGCGAAAACCTCGGGAAAAAATCCTCGGGAATTGTTTCCGGCCAAAGGGTTTCATAGGTGCGTTTGCTAATCTGAAAATACTCGATCATGCCATCACAAAGAACACCATCAAAATCGAGTGCTAGAATACGGGGGAATTGATTCATAAATGCTGGTTTAATCTCAATAATGGCAGTATAGCGCAGCTATTAGCTATTCTTTGCTTCATCGTTGACATAACATAGTTGTCTGATGATTTCGGTGACAGAATTTTTTAATCCCTCTACATGAATCCAGCCCACATATACAGCATATACAATATTTTGATGATTGTCCTGTATATAAACATGATGGACACGATATAAATCTGAGCTTAAATAAATATAACCACTGGCATCTTTAAATTTACCTTCTAGTAATATTTTTTCTTTTAAAGGTTTCATTTTTACCACATCTTTAGTCACTCCAGATATTTTAGCTATTCTTTCTATGGCAAGATCAACACAAGTGTTATCACTGTAACTATGACCATGATTATAATCGTGCTGATCAAAATAAATTGTCTCTACGATATTTTTGGCCACTTTATCTGATGCTAGGTAATAGGTATGAGCATTAAGGGAATTTAAGACAACAGCAGCAATTTCTACGGAATCAAAAATATTGCCAGTCGCTTCTAGATAATAATCGCTCATTAAAATCTTGGATACATCGGTTATAGAATCAAAAAGAGGACGAATTGGATAAGCGATAATATCGGAGGAATTGATCAGATTATTCCAGAGCAAACGCTGGCCTTGATGCTGGCTAATAAATTTTTCAATTTGATTGGTATCAATGCCTAGAGTTAGATTTAAAAATGGGATCGGTGAACCCATTGTTGTCACACTAGATAGGGAAAGTTTGCCCCGTTCTTTACCGATAAGATTACGAATTTCATGAGCGGGATCCTTAGGATCAAAACGCTCAGAAAATAACAGATCCCAAAGGATTACAGTACCCAAAGAATGGGCGACTATATGTAATTCGGTTTCCTGGGGATAAGCTTGAACAAGATCGATTAATTGATCGGCAATAATGCGGCGAATTTGGGTTCCTCGATCGCTGCCTAAATAGCTAAATGCGTCACCGATAAAATAAGATAAATACTCTTTTCTAAAATTTTGATAGCGAAAGGATTGCTCGGGGTTAAAATTACTATTTTTCTGTTTTTGTGTCTGTAATTCTTGCTCGATATCTCGCCATAATTTTTCGGTTCCTTTGAGGACATTTCCCCAAAATCCCGCATAACAGTAGGGAATCGCCAGATTTTTGCGTTTACATTCTTCTTCAATTAGTTTAATTAATTTATTGGCATAACTAGCGTCTCTTGTGGCCACTCCATGAATAAAGTAAATCAGCATAATAGATTTATCTCAATAAGCGGTGATCGGAATCTTTCTTACTATACCCTTCTAGCTTCAGAAAAATATCAGGATGGAGGGAGATATAGTAATGCACAATTTATCCTATTTGTCAAGAGATGGTGGAGTGATTATTTAGGTTCTCTCTCGACTGACCAATCCTCTGAGGATAATCCCATAGTTTCTACTACTTTTACACAAAAATAGTAGATATCTTTGGCCGAGAAATTAGTTTCTACTATAAAAACATTATTTTCAAGTTTTTGAGGTCGGCGAAATTTTGTGTCATCTTTCGATAAAAAGCGAGGAAACTCTAGCACAATCTCTTGAAACTTTTCAGGGTCTAGATCGTAGAGGGTATTCAGAGTACAAATTAGTACATCTTTCCAAGTTTTAACTGTTTGTTGTTTACCACGAATAATTAGTTTTTTGGGTTTTGTATCCTTGACAGATGCAGTTTCATTGACCGGCAGCGAATCATCGCCAAAATAACTCCAAATTTTTATAACACGGTCGGTCAAATATTCAGCACGTTGTTCGATATCTTCTTTTTGCCATGAGTTAATACTATCAAAGTATTTATTGATTTCGAGATGGCTTTTATGGAGTTCTTCTTTCTTGTGAGAAAAATCTTTATCCGCCAGTTCTCCATTATAAGCCGTCAGGGTTAAATTACCTAAAGTATGCACAAGAAGTTGATGGGTAATATCTGCATCTGTTCCTAAATAATCCCTCCACTTATCATTTAATTTTTGCGGCATAATATGTTCAATAGTCAGGCGAGAATCACTTAAATCTACAGTTTCTCGATGACCAAAAGATTCTTCGATCGCACCGAGAATAATTTTCGCTTTTTCGCTGCGATTTCCTCCGTATAGTTTGATGGTGATTAACTTTTCTTTAAAATCATTATCTTTTGGGTAGTCTTTCTTTTGAAGAGAGATTTTTAATCTTTTAATAAAAGGTTCAGAGTTTAAAGCAGCATCTTTTTGAACTTGGGAATATAGTAAAGCAAAAGTTTTATTAAGTCCGCGAGTCTGAATACCACAAACAAAACGACGGACAAGAAAGTTTTCAAGGGTTTTTAAAACCTCTATAAAGTCCTTTTCAGATAATTTGCTATTTCCCCAGTCATCATAACAATTTAAAAGAAATGGATAGATAGTAGAGACCTCTAGACGCTGAAAAGAATCGAGATATTTACGAATACTAGAATTATTTTCCAGCTTGGGAGTGATTAGTTTGGCATAATACATGGAAAATGTATATAAGTCCTCTATATAGAGAGCGGGATTATTATCAGCTAGTTTATTTTTAAAGGCAGAATAAATTTCGTTATTTCTAATTTCTGCCCCACTTTTTGACAAATAGTGACGGATAAATTCTGTTAAATTATCTCCTAATTTTTCCTGCATCGGCAGCCAGTATCTATCATATAGTGTCTGTTGCTCCTCTTGACGAACGTTCATAAATAAATGATTACGAATTAAATCGGCCTCAGTTAAAGGCTGCCCCGTGGCATTCAAACTTTCAAATACTAGGTAGGGATCGTCGTCATTACCAAGAGTTATATTGACCAAAGATAAGTGATTACAGATAACTTCTGTTAGTTTAGCTAACGAATATGATTGTTCATTAATCTTTCTTTTAAAAAAGAAATAACACTGGGATATGGTATTTTCTTTGTCGATGATTTTGCCACGGATTACAGACTGAAAATATTCTAGGTCTAACTGAGTAGGTTGAATTTTAAAGTAATCAGAACCTTTTTTAAAGGGATTAACAAGAAATGTTTTGTCAATTTCTGCGCTTAAATCCTGTTCTTGTTGGTCTTTCGCTACGTCTCGCAAAGCAGCAAAGAGCAGAAAAATAGTCGTTAAACGTTGCTGTCCATCAATTAGCAGATATTTATTGACCACGCCGGAGTTAGGCGAAACTTGAGTTTTAACTATCGAACCCATAAAATGGGGACGAGGGTTTTCTTGACCGTACAAATAGCTTATGTCATCCCATAAATCTTCCCAATCTTTCTTTTTCCAACTATAAGTGCGCTGAAATAGTGGAATTATATATTGTGTGTTGCCTTGAATAATTTCTTGAAGAGTAACTACCGATGCTTGCATAGGGGCTAGTATAGGAAGATTGACTGATTATTCCTAGTATTTATCACTCTAACACAGCAATTTGGCACTGTCTAGGATCCTGGCGGTTGGTTACGCATTGCTAACCCAGACGACGAATTGCTATATAATACAAATGCCCGCTATTATAGAATTATATTTTTTACTTTTAACTTAGTCTTATGGTTTCGCAACTAGATAAAACTAACGTCACTGAAATTATCTACCCCGATAGCGATAGTCAACCTATGGCCGATAATACCTTGCAATTTCGTTGGATCACAACAATTAAAACTAATTTAGACTGGCTATTTCGCGATCAGTCTGATGTCTTTGTTGCGGGGGATTTACTTTGGTATCCCGTGGAAAATGATAATAAACTGCGTCAAGCGCCGGATATCATGGTGGTTTTTGGAAGACCAAAAGGGGAAAGGGGTTCCTATCGACAATGGCTAGAAAATAACATTAGTCCCCAGGTGGTTTTTGAAATCCTCTCTCCGGGTAACACTCTCACGGAAATGGCCAAAAAACAGCTATTTTATCAGCGTTATGGGGTCGAGGAGTATTATCTTTATGATCCCCATAAAAATGATGCCAGTGGTTGGATAAGAGGGGAAAATCAGCTAGAAATTCTGGAAACTCTCGATAATTGGGTTAGTCCCCGTTTAGGTATTCGTTTTCAGTTGGGGGAACCAGAAATGTTGCTTTTTTATCCCGATGGACAAGCTTTCACCAGCTATAACGAGGAAAAACAACGAGCGGAAAGATTAGCCAATAAACTGCGGGAATTGGGCATTAATCCTGACCAAATCTGAGAGGATGTTTCTTGGCTACTATTAAAAACGGATTTGCTCTGAGAGTGCCTATTGACTAGAGGCAATACCGCGCTGACGTAATTGGTCGATAAAAAATTCTTCTAGGGAAGCACGAGCTAAATTAAGACTGATCAAGCGAGCATCTATACTAGACAGGGCAGCCAGAAAAGCATCGGGTTCTCCCTGTAATTGTCCGTGCCAACAATTATCGCGCCAATGCAAACCGAGGAGCCATTGCTGTAGTTGCTCCTCCCTACCACCTTGAACAATCACCTGATAGACATCAGCACGACCGAGAATTTGGTCGAGGGAACCGACACAAAGTAATTCTCCCCGAGCTAACAGGGCAATGCGATCGCAAATTTGTTCCACATCGGAGAGAATATGAGAGTTAAAAAAGATGGTTTTCCCCCTTTGTTTGAGGGATTGAATAATTTCTCGCACCTGATAGCGACCGATAGGGTCCAGTCCCGACATCGGTTCATCGAGAAAGACTAATTCTGGATCATTGATTAATGCTTGAGCTATACCGATCCGTTGCATCATCCCCTTAGAATATTGACGCAATTGTTTTTTCTGGGCAGTTTTGCGGTCTAATCCCACTAAATCCAATAATTCAGGAATGCGTTTTTTCTGCAGAAAAGAGGGGATCTTAAAAATGCCGCCGATTAATTGTAGGAATTCCCAGCCGGTAAGATAGTCGTAGTAGTAGGCATTTTCGGGAAGATAGCCGATGCGTTGTCTGACCGAGCGATCGCCAATTGGTTGACCGAGAATCAAGGCCCGTCCGGAAGTGGGTCGGACAATCCCCAAAAGGGTTTTTAAGAGCGTGGTTTTGCCGGCTCCGTTCGGGCCTAATAATCCAAAAGTTTCGCCCTCATGGACAATTAAAGTACAGTTTTTCAAGGATTCGATTTTTTTATTTAACCAGAATCCTGTCCGATAAGTTTTTTGTAAGTTTAACGTCTCTAGCACAGTTTGACGGCTGGTATTCGTCATTGTTTTGGAATCATCTCTCCTAGACTTTGCTTTTATTATCCCCAAATTGTCAGCAGCAATGTCAACAGTATCAAAATAGCCCAGTTTTGGAACCCAGAAAAATTCCAACCGGTCTTGAGAAGCGGTATCAGTGCAGTTCCGGGCTATTGCCAGCTTTCTTCTCTGGCATTGCCGAAAATTAGCCGCTAAAATCTGTTAGAAAGGTAACTTTGACACTTGAGCGGCAACTGGTACAATAGTGCGAACGCTTACGGAAACCAGACTCTTACACAAACACAGCATGAAACAACTCCTCAATTGCCTTAATTCCCTGACAGTGGCCAGTGTCGCCACTATCGCTTTGGCCTACCCTGGCATCGCTCAAGTTAATCTGTCTGTTTATCCCGCTCCTTCCTCGTCGAACGAATCCATCGAATTATACGTTCCCCCGCCGGAAAACAATAACATCAATAATACCTGCACTCAATTGATTGGGGCAAATATCGATAAAATTATCAGTCAAGCTCCCAATCAGTGGGGTATATTAATCGAATCTATAGATCGCCAAACAGTTATTTATAGTCATAACGCTGATCGCTATTTTATCCCTGCTTCTAATACAAAGTTATTTACCACGGCTGCCGCTTTACAAGCGATGAACCCGGAAACGACAATTCGCAAAAAATCCCTGCGCGATTGGGTGAATATCACTAATCAGAGAAGTAATAATTTCTACGCTGACACTCTTTTTCGCTTTATCGGCGGTGCTAAAAATGTTACTGCCATCTTGGCACAATTGGGCATCAATCCCAGTGGTTTTCGTTTAGCCGATGGTTCGGGATTATCCCGCCGTAATACCGCTACTCCCCGCTCGATCGTGGAAATTTTGCGGGTGATGTATTATTCTCCTAATCGCGATACTTTCTATGCTTCCTTACCGGTAGCGGGAATTAGTGGCACCCTGAGAAACCGGATGCGTCAGACGGCCGCCACCGGCACAGTTTACGCTAAAACTGGCACTCTTACCGGTGTGCGGGCCCTATCGGGTTATCTAGAAAACCCCAACCAAGAACCGATGCTATTTAGCATTATCGTTAATAATCAACGGGTTTCTGGACAGGCTCTGGTGAAAGCGATCGATACTATTGTTCTACAGATGACCGAATCTCGTTCCTGTCAAGCTCAGTAAATCTCTCGTAAAAATCCCCAATTGTCCTGATCAGCTGTCCGCGCATTTAAATTGCTTGTGGAGATGAGGCAAGAGTAAAGGTTAATAATAGCCATAATCTGCCTCAGTTTGGGTTTGGGTTTGGGGGGAGAGATATTCAAAATTAGAAGGATCTCGCAGAAAACGAAATATTTCTTCTTCGAGACGATGAATTAGATAGGGTTCTATGGAACTAGAATGGCGTAAACAGGCTAAATAGCCTTCTACATATAGCCGGATCTCATCAAAACGCGAGCCACGGTGCCAAAGATCCACCATGTCATCGGTCAGTCTTTGATAGTAACGAATGGATTGGGTATCTTGGAGCATGGGCAGTAGAACAAAAAAAAGAGAGTGGGGGTAAGTGTGTATAGATAATACTAGGGAGAATTGCTATTCTTGGTTTCCCCTATCTCTATTGTACCCACCAAATCGGCAAAACACAGACAAGAGAATTTTCAGTGATCAGTAAAGGGTGTGGGGTGTGGGGTGTGGGGTGTGGGGTGTGGGGTGTGGGGAGAACAAAGCTGCCTTTTGCCTTTTGCATGAGCGCCTTTTGCATGAGCGCCTTTTGCCTTTTGCCTTCGTATAGATTATTCACGGTTTCTTTGTCTTTTTGCCCGTTCAATTTCTGCTTGTAGTTCTGCTATTTGTCGCTGCAATCTTTCGCTTTCGCTATTATTAGCATCAACATTAATTGAGCTTTTTACCCCTGTTTTGGCATAGTTTCCCCGGCGAATTTGACGATAGGATTCCGAGTTAAACCATTGCTGTAGATACTGGACTCTTTCCACGGAAAAAGGATGGGTTAAAAAGGAACCATTACCGCCATTATAAATGAGAAATTTATAAATCTGGTTTAAGTTATCTTGGTCTAATTGTCGGTAGGCTTCCCCTTGACGAATAAATTCTTCTAAGTTGCATTCATGCAGATATTTTTGGCTTCCTCCCGCACATTTCATTAAAGTTCTCAGGACTAAATTTAAATCATCAGTGACTAATAAAGCGGCTCTGTCTGCTGATAATTCGGCTTTTCTGCGCCATTCATAAAAGGCATAAACTAGACCGGTAGTAATGGCTTTTCCTAGTCCTAAAGTGATGTCCCCAAGGAAATTAGCCGCCCCCATCACCCAAAAAGACATTTGAATTAAAATACTATGATCGCATTTTAAATGACCTAATTCGTGGGCAAGAATTACTCGAATTTCTTCTTCATCTAAGAGGTCTAAAAGGGCAGTATTAAAGACAATATAGGGATGTTCTGAACCCAAAGAATAGGCATTGGCTAAAGGGTTTTGACTGACATAAAGATTCGGTTCTGGGGACATATCTAAATCCCGCAGACATTGGCGATATATACCGTATAAAGTGGCGTATTGACGCGGGCCGACTTTTAGATCATTGCCCATTAATAAAATTTGCTGGGGACGTTCATAGAGATATTCGGAAAAACTTTTCGCTAATAAATCAAACCCCGGAACTGATCTTAAGGTTTGTTCAGCTTGCTGATCTAGGGGATGTTTAAAAGCTTGACTGGAGATATCACGATAAGTTGGCATATTAATAAAACCTCTTGTAAAAATCAAAAATTGTTGTTAGGGTTAGGAGTCAGGAGTCAGAAGTCAGGAGTCAGTAGCCGGTCGTCAGGAGTCAGGATAATTAAGAATGAATAATTAAATGCTCTATTTACAGATTTTATGCCGCCATTTAATTCTTATTCTTGCCGTTTATAAAACCTCAAAAATTAATTATGCAAGAGGTTTATAGAATAAAAAAGTCAAAACTTGTCCTAAATTGATCCTATACAAATGCCTGATACATCTGCAAAATTGCGGATTCCAAAGTTGATTTGATTTCAGTGACATAGAATAGACCTGTGGGAGAAGTGAGCTTTTTTCTTGTTAACTATCTTTAGCAATAATTCCTAGATTCGATAACAAAGCTTGTAGGTTAGTTTGCACGGTAGCGGGTTGGTATCTCTTAATAGTTTCTAGGGAATTATCAGCGAGTTTTTGCCACAATTCCATATTATCATAGAGTTCGATCACTGCGCGGGCAAATTCCTCGGCAGTATCGGCAATTAAAACATCTTGGTGGTCAATTAATCCCATACCTTCCGCACCAATTTTTGTGGTAATAGTGGGTAATCCGAGGGAGAGACTTTGACCTATTTTACCCTTCATTCCCGCACCAAATCGCAGGGGAGCGACAAAAACACGACTCTTTTGGAAATAGGGTTCTACTTCGGGAACATAACCGGTGACAACTACTTTATCACTGGCCAATTCCTTCACTTCATCCTTGAGGTTACTTCCCAATAAATTAACGGTAATATAGGGATGGGATGCCCAAACTAAGGGCATAATTTCTAAACATAACCACTTAACGGCATCAATATTAGGAGGGTGATTGTAGCTACCAATAAATACTAAACCCGATCGCTGGTCAAAAGCAACTTTTTCTGACAGGGAAATTTCTTCATGGATATTGGGGATTACCCAAACATTTTTCACTCCTAAAGAGGATAAAACCTGCTTTTCGTCTTCCGTTACTACCACGGTTGCTTCCGCTTGGTTAGCATAGTTTAACTCTAATTTCTGATAGGTTTCCCAACTCCAGCTAGTATTTTGATAACTGGGATCGAGATAGTCTTTTTGTCGTTTTAAACGCAGAAAATGTAGGTCAATTGTATCATAAATAATTGGTGCTTTTGTTTTTAAGCGAATTAAATCCATATATTTATCGCACAATTCGGGACGACACAACCAAACTCCATCTATCAGAGGTAAATATTTGATTAATTTTTCTTCTAGATTATATCTTTGCGCTGTGCCATAAATAACCTCAATTCCTAGCTGCTGCAGGACGGAAGTATAGGGTTGTTCAGGATAGCCATTATCGGGAAAGAAGATCACTGAATAGCCTAAATTGAGCAGTAGCTTAAGAATATTTAATAAACGCACACAGCCGGATTCTCGATCGTATAGTGGAACGTAGGAATCAATGACTAAAATTGTCGGTTTTCCTTGTAAACGTCGGGCAGCTTTGGGTACATTATTAGGATCGTTATCTAGGTGTTTAGTTAATACCTTTGACCATTTTTCTCGAAACTTAGTTTGATTAATCACTTGATATTGTTTGATCCCACTGGAAAGGTCTGTTCCCGAGGTGATTCCTTCGTAGTGAATGACGTTAGATTGGGGTTGATAGAGGACTTGATAACCCAATTCTCGGAGGGCAAAACATAAGTCTGTATCTTCGTAATATGCGGGGATAAAGTCTTGAGAAAAACCACCTAATTGCTTAAATAAATCCGTGGGAACTAATAAACTGGCCCCCGAACAATAGTCCACGGGACGCACATAATTATATTCCGGTTCCTCGGGACTATCTAAGCGTCCATAATTCCAACCATCGGCAGAATTCCAGATAATTCCCCCCGCTTCTTGTTGTTTACCATTAGCATAAATTAACTTAGAACCCACCGCACCAACTTGGGGATTATTGACGATTAATTTCAATAAACTTTCTAGACAATTTTCCAGAATACGAGTGTCGTTATTGAGAAAATATAGGTATTGACCTTTTGCTTGACTAGCTCCATAATTACAGGAACGAATAAAACCAGAGTTTTCTGCATTAGTTAATACTTTAATTCCTTTAATTAAAGTGGCTAATTGTTCTAAGGTGTCATCAGTAGAAGCATCATTAACGATAATTACTTCATAAGCTAAATCAGGACTTAGGTTAACATACAAGGATTCCAAACAGTTAAAGGTGTAGGCAAATTGGTTATAAGCAGGAATAATAATCGAGACTAAAGGATTGTCACTACTGGCAATTTCTAGGGGTCTGGGTTCAGCTAGTTTAGCACTTTCGATCACCTGTTCTTCAAATTCAGAGGAACTCTTTCCTGTGAGAATTTTAATAATTTTTCGTTTCGTCTTTTTGAGTGCTGGTTTCCATCCTTCCTCTTGGAGACTAAAGACAAATTTTTTCAGCAGTTTTTTAACTTTAAAAATAATCATTGTTGTCGTAATTCCCTTAATTAATTGATAGATAAGATTAAATTGGCTGATAAACAATAATTTAAAATAATATCATCTAATTGTATTTTTGACAATATCATCAATTTAATTACCTCTTATTAAAAACGCTTTAAATATAAATAATTAATGTATTTTTTATTAAATAATCAATAGTGATTATACTAAACCTAAGCTAATTTGAATCGCTCGATCTATCTGCTGCCTTTCTTCTGTGTAGATGTCACCAATCTTTCTAATTAATCTTTGTTTATCAGTAGAACGGATTTGATTTAAAAGCACTACCGAGTCATTCTTTAGTCCTCGTGATGAAGCTTTAATTAATACTTCTGTCGGATACAATGGGTCTTGAAATTTGCTTGTTATGCCCGCAACAATAACAATGGGACTATACCGATTTGCTAAATCATTTTGTATGATTAAAGCAGGGCGTGTTTTTTGAATTTCTGAGCCGACAGTTGGATCAAAATTAACTAAATATATATCTCCTTTGTGCGGATAAATCTCAGTTACTACCATAGTTCTTCCTCTAGAGAAAACCAATCTTGTACTAAATTTAAATCTCTTTCTGCTCTAACAATAGCTCCTTCCTTTAATTGTTGCTTGAGGTAGTTTCTCTGTTGTTCCATAATATATAATTTAATCGCTTCATTAATTAAATTATTATATTCTTTTTCAGGATAATCACTACTTGTCAACCATCGATCAAGAAGTTGCATAGTATCTTCAGAGAGATTTATCTGAAGTTGTCTGGTCATTTTGTCTTTCCTAAATATATCTAGACAATAACAATTATAAACCCCTAGAGCAATTTTAGTTGCTGTCGGGATAAATTCTCGGAGCTGCGGCGATTAATTTTTGGGTGTAGGGGTGTTGGGGATGGCTAAAAATCTGTTCAGTGTCACCCATTTCAACAATTTTACCCGCAGTCATCACCGCAATTCGATCGCAGAGGAATCTGGCTAACCAAAGATCATGAGTTATAAATAAATAAGTGAGATTAAATAACTTTTGTAACTCTAACATTAACTCTAAAACCTGTGTCTGTACACTAGCATCGAGCATACTAACTGGTTCATCACAAATAACTAATTCCGGACGAGTAATTAAAGCGCGAGCAATGGCTACCCTTTGCTGTTGTCCCCCCGATAACTCCCTAGGATAGCGTCGATAAAATTCCTCTACCGGTGTCAAACCGACTCGATCTAACATTTCTAAAACCTGTTTTTTTGCCGTTTCTAGACTAACTTTTTGATGGATCAAAAGCGGATCAGCGATACTTTCCCCCACCGTCATTAGAGGATTGAGACAAGCGAGGGGATCCTGAAAAATCATCTGCATTAAGCGCCGTTTTGGACGCATTTTTTCCCCCGACAAAGGGGTTAAATCTTCTCCTAAAAATTCCACTTTTCCCCCGGTGGGTTTAATTAACTGTAATAGGGTTCGCGATAGGGTACTTTTCCCACACCCCGACTCCCCAACTAAACCGAAGATTTCCCCTCGATACAGTTCAAAATTCACTTCATCCACCGCTTTAATAAATTTCTTTTCTTTTTTGAAAAAACTATCTAAAAAGTTACCTTCTAGGGTATAATACTGTTTTAAATTATCCACCTTTAACACCGTCTCTTTGCCTTGAATTGCTGTTAATTTTTCCTCCCTTAACTGTAGGTGTAAAGCGGCGGCTAAAAGAGAACGGGTGTAGGGGTGTTGAGGTGTATTAAAAACTGTTTTTACCGTTCCTGATTCGACAATTTTGCCCCCCTTCATCACCGCTAATTGATCGCAATATTCTCCCACCATCGCTAAATCATGGGAAATTAACAATAATCCCATCTCTTCCTCGCTACATAAACGCTTTAATTCCCGCAGAATTTCCGCCGAAACTGTCACATCTAAACTGGTGGTGGGTTCATCGGCAATAATTAACTTAGGGTTTAATAATAAAGCTAAAGCAATAGCCACTCTTTGCCGCATTCCCCCGCTAAATTCGTGAGGATATTGGGACCAACGATTAGCGGGAATTTTCACTTTTTCTAGGACAGTACAAGCTTGATTTTTAGCTTGACGATAGGTTAAATTTCGTCGATGGGCTTGCAAAGTTTCCACACAATGATCGCCAATAGTCATCAGCGGATCTAGTCGCGTCATCGGATCTTGAAAGACTAATCCCACCGCTTCCCCGCGAAACTTTTCTAACTGTTTGCTAGATAAAGATAAAAGCGATCGCCCTTCAAAGGTAATCTCACCTTCCACGTGAGTGCGATTAGGTAATAACCTTAAAATAGCCTTACCGATGGTCGATTTTCCACAACCGGATTCACCTACTAATCCCAGAGTTTCCCCTTTGCCTATACTCAAAGATACCCCATCGATCGCCCAAGAGGGAGAACTTAATTCGGTCGGGTAGGCAATTTTTAGGTCTTTGATTTCCAACATAACGCGATCGGTAACGATAAAAGTTAGGACTTAAGTAAGTAGTTATAATTAAATCGAAGATAGATTTTGCGTCTGATCCCCCCTGCCCCCCTTGATAAGGGGGGTGCCGATCCCCCTGCCCCCCTTGATAAGCTGTCCTTTAGTCACATCTTTCTTAACATTTCAAACCTTTGTAGCACAAGGCTTTCAAGACTCGGTTAACAATTTTTAATATTCCTTGTTGACACCCTTACTGACAAAGAAAAAACTGAAATCAAGTCAGGATAAGGGTTGGAGTGCTTACTGCAAAAATTGTTAAGAAAGATCCCTATAAGGGATAGCTTGATAAGGG
>NZ_JADBUB010000027.1:0-26009 GCF_020245865.1 Microcystis sp. M169S2 | reverse complement strand
CTCGGTTAACAATTTGTAATATTCCTTGTTGACACCCTTACTGACAAAGAAAAAACTGAAATCAAGTCAGGATAAGGGTTGGAGTGCTTACTGCAAAAATTGTTAAGAAAGATCCCTATAAGGGATAGCTTAATAAGGGGGATGTCTGACAATTTTTAACACCCACCTACTTAGCATCAAAATCTCTGTTTATTTTAATAATAATAAACGCTGGCAAGATAAAGTAACAGTCCAAGGCAAAGCTTGCTCCTTAATTTCTAACCATTTATCCTTATATAACTCTGCTTGGATATGAAAATCTCGGTCGTGGTTGGAGGGTTGATTAAGTTTCAGATAGAGAGTCACTCGATGGGGTCCTTCAATGGCATTAGCCAACCAACAGGGAAAAGTATTAATATCGCCTAAATCTCGACCAAAAATAATTTGATGGGCGCGAATTCCCGTATAGGCTAAATAGTCGGGAATTCCGGGGATGGTGTGTAATTTAACATCCCAATCAATGGCTTTCAATTGTTGATTATTAATGATAATAGCACGGGAAAAATTCTTACAGCCAGTAATCTTGGCCAAACTAACGCTATCTGGTCGCTCAAAAATTTTCTGTTTAGAATTATTAGCAATTACCCGCCCTTTTTCCATAACTAATAAATTCTCACATATTCGATAGGCTTCATCCATATTATGGGTAACAAAAATTGTCACGCCATCGTAATTACTTAAAGTTTTGATCATCTGACGTTCTAATTGAGCGCGTAGATGGGTATCAAGGGCAGAAAAAGGCTCATCTAATAATAAAGCTTCTGGACGAGTAGCTAAAGCGCGAGCGATGGCGACCCGTTGCTGTTGTCCCCCCGATAATTGATGGGGATAACGGTTTTCCATGCCGGGTAACTGCACTAATTCCAATTGGTTGGCAATCTGCTGTTTAATAACTTTTTTAGATAAGTTTTTGGGGAGACTAAAAGCGATATTTTCTGCCACGGTGAGATGGGGAAAAAGAGCATAATTCTGCACCACAAAACCGATGCGACGCTGACGACTGGGGAGATTAATTCCCTTTTCGGAATCGAAGAGAATGCGCCCATTTAAGACAATACGACCCCTTGAGGGCGTTTCCACCCCAGCCAGCGATCGCAAAATCAGGCTTTTTCCCGAACCTGAAGCCCCTAATAGTCCTAATGGCTGATTTTGGCAGTTAAAAGTGACTGAGAGGTTAAAACCGGGTAAATGTTTCTCTATATCGACAAATAAGCCTATTTTATCCCTATAAAGGTGATTTTCAGCTGCTAAAAGGGCAAAATTGCGACCCTCCCAGGGTGGCAGCCAGTCCTCCATCTCGTTAGGTTTGCTTTCTCCCAGTCGTCCTAATTGCTGTTTGCCTTGACTTTGCCAGAGATTAACGGCGACAATTCCCGATAGAGAGATTAATATGATAATAAACACCCATATCCAAGCCTCAGTCATCGCTCCTGCTTCCACAGCGAAGAAAATCGCCATCGGGATAGTTTGAGTTTGCCCCGGAATATTACCCGCTAACATCAAAGTCGCCCCAAATTCCCCCAAAGCGCGGGCAAAAGCTAGGGTTAATCCTGCTAATACCCCGGGGAAGGAGAGGGGCAAAAGTAGGCGCCAGAATATTTTCCCTTCCGATGCCCCCAGGGTGCGGGCAACCTGTAAAAGATTGGCATCCACCTGTTCAAAAGCGCCGAGGGTGGTTTTGTACATCAGGGGAAAAGCTACCACCGTCGCGGTGATAACGGCGGCATACCAAGTAAAAACGA
Organism: Microcystis sp. M169S2; assembly: GCF_020245865.1. Classification (NCBI taxonomy): domain Bacteria; kingdom Bacillati; phylum Cyanobacteriota; class Cyanophyceae; order Chroococcales; family Microcystaceae; genus Microcystis; species Microcystis sp. M169S2. The sequence continues at coordinate 24,228 of NZ_JADBUB010000027.1, read as the reverse complement.
CGCGAAAGTTAAATAGGTCTAATAACTGTCCTAATGGTCCGTTTTTGCCGAATAGGAGCAGTAAAATGAAGCCTAGCACCGTCGGGGGCAAGATTAAAGGCGCGACGAAAACTGCCTCGATTAGAGATTTCCATCGTCCGCGATAGCCTAACATCCAATAAGCGGCGGCAATACCGAGAAAAAAGATAATTATCAGGGCAATGGTGGCGGTTTTCAGGGATATCCATAGGGGGGAAAAGTCTGGCATTGTTTATCTGGGTATTCCGAAGCCGAATTTTTCAAAAATGTTTTTAGCGGCTGCCCTGGTGAGATATTGGGCGAAAGTCTTGGCAGCTTGCGGGTTTTTGCTGTCTTTAATCACAGCTATCGGGTAAATAATCGGAGAATGAAGATTATTGGCAGCCGTAGCCACTACTTTTACCCGGTCGGAAATTTTGGCATCGGTGAGGTAAACAAGGCCAGCATCGGCGTTACCAGTTTCTACGGCGGCGAGAACATTACGGACAGAGTTGGCAAAGACCAGTTTTGGTTTTATTTGCTCTAAAATGCCGATATTTTTCAGAACTTCTTCACTGTACTGACCGACGGGAACGCTGCGCGGTTCACCCACGGCAATTCTTTTGACATTACTGTTAGTCAGGGAACGAAAATCGCTGATTTTTAGGGCGGAATTCTTGGGAACGATTAAAACTAGGCGATTAGTGAGCAGGTTTCTTCTGGTAGTTGTATCGATTAAACCAGCTTTTGCTAAAGCGTCCATTTGCTTAGTGGCAGCCGAGAGGAAAACATCGGCCGGCGCACCTTGTGTAATTTGCTGTTGCAAAGCCCCCGACGCACCGAAGTTATAGTTAACTTTAATGTTGCCATGGGCTTTTTCAAACTCTGGCTTGATTTCTTCTAGGGCCTCTTTGAGACTAGCGGCGGCAGAAACTAGAATTGTCTGGGTTTGTGCAGTGGCGATAGTAGAGGAAAAAAGGTTTATGTCTGGAGATAATAGGCAAATAAGGACAATTGAGCCGATAAAAGCCAGAAAATATCGTCTTTTCATCAAGATTGACAGCAAGCGATCGATATTTATACATCTATCACAACCAATCCACCGCTGGAAATCTGTATCTAGGGTTTGCGGCAAAAAGTTTTTCCTGGGGTGTGGGGTGTGGGGTGTGGGGAAGTGGGGTAGTGGGGTAGTGGGGTAGTGGGGTAGTGAGGAGAATACTGACAACCGACTCCTAGAACTTAGGGAATCCTGTGAATTTTGAGGAAATTGGTGCCTTTAGTTTTCTGCATGGGAATTCCCGCCATAATCAGAATTTTATCGCCCGATTGGGCTAGATTTTTCTGAAGTAGAATTGATTCGGTTTGCTTTAACACATCCTCAAAGACGGACACCTGATGATCAAGAAGAATCGGGATCACACCCCAGACTAGATTGAGACGGTGATAGACTTGTTTATTGGGAGTCATGGCAATGACGGGAACCGAGGGTCGTTCCTTAGAAGCCAGTAGCGAAGTGTAGCCAGAGGTGGTAAAAGTGACAATATAACGGAGATCAAGGGTTTGATCGATCGCCACTAAAGCCTCACTGAGAGCGTGAGTTTCATCGGACTGATTGGGGGGAGCATTATCAAACTTCACATCCGCTTCCACATCATGGGCGATTTTGGCCAACATAGCCACAGCTTTGACGGGAAAATCTCCCACTGCTGATTCCCCCGATAACATCACCGCATCGGTTCCATCGATAATTGCATTAGCCACATCACTGGCCTCGGCCCGAGTCGGTCGGGGATTGTGAATCATGCTTTCTAACATCTGGGTGGCAGTGATGACGGGAATAGTTTTCATGTTGCAGAGTTTGATAATGCGTTTTTGCAACATGGGGACTTTTTCGGGACTTAATTCTACTCCCAAATCGCCCCGGGCCACCATAATTCCGTCACATTCCTCGACAATTGACTCTAAATTTTCGATCGCTTGCGGTTTTTCAATTTTAGCCATCACTGGCACATCCGCGTGATTTCTCTCGGCTAAAAATGCCTTAATCGCCTTGATATCTTCTCCTTTACGAACAAAACTGAGGGAAACCCAATCAACCCCCTGAGAAAGACCAAATTCTAGGTCTTGTTTGTCTTTTTCGGTCATGGAAGGTAAGCGCAAATTGAGACGGGGTAGATTAACTCCCTTGCGACTCTTGAGAATTCCTCCCTCCAATACTTGACATTTTAGGTTTTTTCCGTTAATTTCAACGATTTTTAGCTCTAATAAGCCATCATCAAGGAGAATTTGCTCACCTAACTTGGCTTCCTCGGCCAGATAGGGATAATCGATCGAAACGGTGTTCGCTTCTCCCCGATACTCATCCATGGGGACAAGGGTGAGATAATCGCCGTCGTTGATGGTAATGGAACCATTGGGGAGATTACCGACGCGAATTTTTGGACCTTGTAAATCTTGCAGGAGAGTGATAGGATTGTCTAATTCTTGAGAAATTTGTCGTAAAAGGCTGACAACTCTCGCATGATCTTCGTAGCTACCGTGGGAAAAGTTTAGCCGCGCTACATTCATCCCCGCACCGATCATCTGCTTGAGGACTTCTGGCGAATTACTGGCAGGGCCGATCGTGGCTACGATCTTAGTTCTATGGGTAATAATTGACATGGAACCCTTACTAATCGATCTTGGGACGATTACATGATATTCACTTTAGGTTAACTAACGGTGAAGCGGAAAACAAATTAAGCTTTTCCACAGAGTTGCCATCGCTCCAGGTCCTTTCCTGACTGCTCAGGAATCAGCCCAGCGGCAACGGTTGGGATCTTTAAGGTAGGATAAACTAATAACCATCTCCGCTCTTCGGCGTAGCTCAGAGACCACTCGTTTAGATTTCCTTATGACCAACACATTAGACGATAAAGCCATAGTCAAGGACTATTTTAACGCCACAGGATTCGATCGCTGGCGCCGGATTTATGGGGATGGCGAAGTTAACAAAGTACAAAAAGATATTCGCATCGGTCATCAACAGACGATCGATACCGTTATCGGTTGGTTAGAAAGTGATGACAATTTGCCCAATCTCTCGATCTGTGATGCTGGTTGTGGAGTCGGTAGTCTTAGTATTCCCCTTGCTAAAGCGGGCGCAACTATTTTCGCCAGTGATATTTCCGAGAAAATGGTGACAGAAGCCGAGGAAAGAGCAGCCAAAGAGTTAGCAGATACCAGTAAACTCACCTTTGCCGTTCAAGATTTAGAAGCATTAACCGGCCAATATCACACAGTCATCTGTCTGGATGTTCTCATTCACTATCCCACAGAAGAAGCATTAGGAATGATTAAACACCTGGGATCCCTAGCTCAATCCCGTTTAATCCTCAGTTTTGCTCCTAAAACCTGTTTATTAACCATTCTCAAGAAAATTGGTCAATTTTTCCCCGGTCCGAGTAAAACCACTCGCGCTTATCAACACAAGGAAAAAACTATTATCGCCGCTCTCAACGCAAATGGCTTTAAAATCGAACGGACGAGTATGACTAGCACTCGTTTCTATTTTTCCCGTATCCTCGAAGCTGTCCGCAGTGAATAAATAATGGCAGTCACCACCAGCAAATTAATCGAGTGGAAACAGCAAAAACGCGCGATTGTCACCCTCACAGCTTGGGATTATCCGATCGCGCGACTGCTCGATCGGGCAGGAATTGATATTATCTTGGTAGGTGATTCCTTAGCTATGACCGCTTTGGGCTATCCTACCACTTTACCGATCACCCTCGAGGCGATGATTCACCACGCAGCGGCCGTGTCTCGTGGGGTAAAACAAGCTTTAGTTGTCTGTGATTTGCCTTTTCTTAGCTATCAGGAAAGTGTCAGTCAGGCAATTCACTCCGCCGGAAGGATGTTAAAGGAAGCGGGAGTGCAAGGGGTAAAATTAGAGGGAGGTTATCCCGCTATGATCGAGACGATTAGCCGTTTAACCGAGATAGGCATCCCTGTTATGGGTCATATCGGATTAACTCCCCAGTCAGTCCATCGCTTAGGATACCGTCAGCAGGGAAAAACTCCATCGGATGCACAAAGATTAATCGAGGAAGCTTTAGCCTTGGAGAAAGCGGGAGTATTTGCCCTGGTTTTGGAACATATTCCCGCCAATTTAGCCGCTACTATTACCGATAAATTGACTATCCCGACGATTGGTATCGGTGCGGGGGAAGATTGTGATGGTCAGGTGTTGGTAACGGCGGATATCCTAGGATTAACCGAAAAAGCTCCCCCTTTTGCCAAAGTTTATGCTAATTTAAGCGAGACAATTACAAAAGCAGTTGTAGAATTTGCCAAGGATGTGAGGAGAAATGAATAGCGGCGAAAAAGCTACCTTTGGGGCCGGCTGTTTTTGGAAAACCGAGGACGCATTTCGGCGTTTATCGGGGGTTTTAGCGACTTCCGTGGGTTATATGGGGGGACATTTTCCCAATCCTAGTTATCTCGATGTGTTATCGCGAATTACCGGTCATGCGGAAGTGGCACAAATTGAATATAATCCCCAAGAAATAAGCTACGAGGCGTTATTAGCCGTTTTTTGGTCAATTCATGATCCGACTCAGTTAAATCGCCAAGGACCGGACCGGGGAGAACAATATCGATCGATTATTTTTTATCACACCCCGGAACAAAAGTTAATCGCCACTGCTTCCAAGCGTCAACTACAACTATCGGGAAAGTTTCAGCAAGATATCGTTACTTTGATCGAACCCGCAGGAGATTATTATCTGGCCGATCAGTCCCATCAACAGTATTTGGAGAAAAAACAGGCTCGATCGATCGCGGATTTGCAGAAGAAAATATAAAGACAGGTTCGGGGTATAATGTAAAGTTGCTTTCGCAGGAGATCAGGAAAAATGCCCGAGGCGGTCGGAGTCATTCAAACGTTGGGTTTTCCCCCCGTTTTAGCGGCGGCGGATGCCATGGTTAAAGGGGGACGAGTCACCCTAGTTTATTTTGATCTAGCGGAAAGGGGCGAATTTTTGGTGGCGATTCGCGGTCCGATTTCCGAGGTTAAACCGGCAGTAGAGGCAGGATTAGCGGCAGCGATGACCGCTTTTGGTGGCAATGTGGTCAGTCATTACATCGTACCGAATCCTCCAGAAAATGTACTGGCGGTTTTACCAGTGCAGCATACGCCTAAGTCAGACCGTTTTCGCAGTTAATTTCCCTAGCGATTGGCCCCAAACTAGACTATAGTTAAAGACTGGAAAATAGATTGGATTCTATCAATTGAACTTATCTGATTTTTGTTATTAGGAGTTAATTTATGACAGCCCAACCCGCGGTGGGATCGATCGAGACAAAAGGTTTCCCCGGTATTCTAGCGGCCGCCGATGCGATGGTAAAAGCAGGACGGATCACGATTGTTGGTTATTTAAGGGCAGGAAGCGCCCGTTTTACCCTCAATATTCGTGGGGATGTACAGGAGGTAAAAACCGCTATGGCTGCCGGCATTGAAGCCGTCAATAAAACCGAGGGGGCAGCTTTAGAAACCTGGGTAATTATTCCCCGTCCTCATGATAACGTGGTGGCTATTTTACCGATCGATTATAGCGAGGCAGTGGAACCTTTTCGCGCCGCCGCCGACGGTGCGATGGCACCAATCCGTCGTTAATATTCAAGGTCAATTTTTTGTTACTGGTTGGAACTTGTCTAGTTCCAACTTAGTTTTTAATGATGATTTAAGTTTTAGTCAGAAAACCAAATTTGATAATTGCTGCAACAGTTGCACCCATAACAGTGACTATCAAAGCTCATATTTGATCCGTTGTCCTTTCTTTCAAGTCTTTGAGTTGGGAAACTTCGGCCTCTATTTGTTGACGTTTGATGATTTTTTCATAAAGAACATATTTGCCCAGCGCATTTTTTAAGTCTTCGACTTCCGATGTTCCGATAAAGCTTTTAATTTCATAGGATTCATTGGCAACAGCTAACCATCCTTTGATCGCATCTTTTAAGTTATGGGTGACTTCTTCTAGGCTATCACCTTCCGTGATGCAACCTGGAAGGGCTGGAACTTCTGCCCAATAACCGCCTTCTTCGGCAGGATGAATAATCGCTTTAATTTTCATAGCTGACTTGGGTTATCAAGAGTTTCTAATCTTCTTCTAATATAGCCTGAATTTTTGCTAATCGTTAGTTAATAGAACTTATCCAAGAAACGGGAACCGCTATCACGTCAAGGGTTTCGTTATTGTCAAACATTTCTAGGAGATAACCTGCTTCTGGTTGTTGTTTGTTAGGAGGTAATAATTCTAGAATCGTCCCTTAATCGCCTTTTTAAAAAATAGTGTCGGGGACATCTCTACATAATTTGACTTGTTGAAAAAGTTGGACGGTTTGCATTATTTATACTCCTTAATTTTATCGTAGTAAAGAGTAACAAAATTAGCTTTTTGATTATTTTTATCGATCTGCCAAATACTAATTCACTTTTTCATGCGGTTCTATATAAACTCTATGTGATTATACATTTCTTCGGGTTCAAGAATTTCCCAGATTAAGAGTAGTCCTCGAATTATTTGACCAATAGATTTACTTTGTTGGGGACAGTAAGCAATTCCTGCATGAGTTATAGATGATTGATTGATTCTTAAAAAATCAGTATCTTGAGTAAAAATCACGCGACCATTGGCTAAAGCAAATTGCAATTGTACTTCATCAGATACCCCCAATAAATTTTCTTCTGGAGTGGCAGTAACATCAAGGCCTCGCTGGCGCAATCCAAGAGCAATGCTATAGCTTACATTTTCATCAAGGTGAAATTTAATTTTATTGCCCATTCATTTTTTTTAGTTTTTCTTGGACTAGAGAAGGTGTTTTAGCTTGCATTTCCTTGGCAAAGGTATCATCATCTGTGATTTGTTGTCTAATTTCTTCAAGGTGATCGTGATAGTAAGAAAGGGCCGCGTAAACATCAGCTAAAGTAATGCTGGGATAATGATAAACAATTTCATCGGGTGACATTCCCAGGCGTTCGTGCCAAATAACGACATCTTGGACTTTGATGCGATGACCTGCGATGCGCGGTTTACCGCCACAAGTTTCTGGGGTAATTTCAATGTGATTGATTAAAGTTGTTGTCATTGATAATAACGAATTTGTCCGATTATAGGGTCACAAGGAATCTGCGCCCAAATGTCATATATATTATATCACGTCAAGGTTTATAGAATAATTTTATTATGACAACTCTTATAAACTTGAAGCTAATTGAGGCGCGACAATAGTTTCGAGGGAAAAAGCATTCAGATCCGTTAAGCTTTTGGCGTGTTCCAAGGTGATTGCACAAATATTCCCCTGCTGATCAAGATCAACTAAGGTATTTTCATTGATTTCTTGAGTCTCGACAATGGGATTGTTATTGAACTCTAGGTATAGAGTATCCGTATCTTGAAAGTAGGTGATTTTCATGGCTGACTTGGGTTATCAATAGTTTCTAATCTTCTTCTAATAGTGATTCATTTGGTGGGTGATTGCGGTTTTGAGAATTGTCCATCATATTTGAAAGTTAAGCGACAGCAAAGCCTGTATAGGGTCTAATTTCAGGGGATTTAAAGGCTAAAATAATCTGGTTTTGAGGGATTCCCGCAGCTACTAATTCATCGGCAATACCATCCTCAGTTCCGTCGTGTTGAATCCAAATTTTTTGATCAATAATATCAATATGTAATAGGGTTCCGTAGATTCGATAACCATTTTGCCAACCTGTTTCAACCAATAAATAGCGATCGCGGGTTTGATCTAGGACTAATTCGATTTGGATTTGGTGATCGGTGTCGAGGAAGTCGGCATAATCTTGGAATGTTTTTTCAATAATTTGCCGATATTGGGCAATTAAGGAAGCCATCGTACAATTACCTCCTGGTTGGGATCAAAACTAAATAACTCAATAATACCATCTTCAATTAAGGTTTGACCTGCTTCTTCTTCAAATACTGTTTTGCAGGTGTTTTCGCTAACAGCCAAAAATAGTTTATATTCGGGATAATAACGCCTTAAAAGATGGGTATAAACGACAAATTAACCAACTGCTTATTCAAGGTCTTTCATATCAGAGGGACGAGTAAAGCTCTTAATTTCAACGGCTATTTTTTCTGTTCCCTTTTCTGCGGCTAATAGTCTTTCTGCTCCCAAATCAACAAACAGGTTTTTACCTCTTGCTAAAAGAATCCGTAGGGGGTCATGGGTAATTGTCCAGCCGTCTTTGATTAGGGCGTGTTTTACACAGTCATGGAAAATATCTTTGGCAGGCATTGTTTTTTATAGATAAAAACTGAAATTTTCTCAGGTTTACTTTAAGTTATTGTCTGAATCTCCTAAGTTTCCCTGAATTTGCCCTAACAATTCCTCATACTCTTTAACCAAAGTAATCCCCAATTCTTGGCATAATTCAAGCGCTTGTTGGCAGTAGCTGAGGGCAAGTTCAGGGCGATTGGTTTTGTGGGCGATTTCGGCGAGAAACACCAATTCGGATTTGAAGTAGCGCAATGTTTCTAAATTATTAGCGATAGACATCTCTTCGATGTTTACATTGCAAGATGAGTATTGCCTGTTTTGGGTCATCAATTTCATAGCGAACTCGATAGTCACCAACAGGCAAACGGTATTCATAATCAGAATTTTTTAATTTAACTACACCAGAGGGACGCGGTTCTATTGATAAATCTTTGATTTTTTCAAGAATACGACTTTTGATGGGATTAGGTAAGTCATCAATCTGTTTTTGTACAGATTTAGAGATTTTAATACTATAATCCATTGTGATTTAATCCTTGCTCAAGTATTGTTCAAGGGTCACATAGTCGCCTGATTGATATTCATCCCGAACTTGTTGAAGTTCTGCTAAGGTTTCCTCGTCGTCTTGATAGGAAGTTTCTTCTGCTTGAAAAATTTGTTGTTCTAGTATTTCTAATAATTGTTGTTTTTGCGTTAAGTCAAGGGATTTAATCGCTTCAGTTAGAGATTCAAACGTAATTTTAAGATTGATGGTGGTACTCATGAAATTTCTCCTATTTGGATAAAGAGTTAAATTTTGAGAATTGCTTTAATTTTCATGGTTGGTATAGGTGATCAAGGATTTCTAATCTCCTTCTAATGTAACCTGAATTTGCCCTAACAATTCCTCACAATCTTTAACCAAGGGAATCCCCAATTCTTGGGATAATTTAAGCGCTTCTTGGCAATGACTGAGGGCAAGTTCAGGGCGATTAGTTTGGTGGGCAATTTTCGCAAGGACTCTTAAACTATAGGCGATTAAATATTTATAACCAATATCTTGAGAAATTACTAAGGATGCTTGAATTTTGCTTTCGGCTTCGCTGTAGTTTTCTAGTTTGAGCAATATACTCCCTATAGTATGTAGAGAAGATGCTACCCCTTGCCGATCGCCCATTGCTTCACTGATGTCGAGAGATTGCTGGTGATAGGCGATCGCTTTTTCATACTGTCCCAAGGAAAAATAACAATTGCTTAGATTACCGAAAGAAATTGCCACCCCTTGCCGAAAGCTGATTTTTTTACTGATGTCGTGATATTGCTGGTAGAGGTCGATCGCTTTTTCATACTGTACTAGGTCATAATAACAATTGCCTAAATTCCCGAGAGAAATTGCCACCCCTTTCCGATCGTCCATTGCTTCACTGATGTCGTGACATTTCTGGTGATAGAAAATTGCTTTTTCATACTGCCCCAAGGACTTATAACAATTGCCTAAATTACCGAGAGAACTTGCCACCCCTTGCCGATAGCCGATTTCTTCACTGATTTCGAGAGATTGCTGATGATAGGCGATCGCTTTTTCATACTGTCCCAAGCAATTATAACAATTGCCTAAATTCGCGAGAGAAATTGCCACCCCTTGCCGATAGCCGATTTCTTCACTGATTTCGAGAGATTGCTGGTGATAGGCGATCGCTTTTTCATACTGTCCCAAGCAATTATAACAATTGCCTAAATTCCCGAGAGAAATTGCCACCTCTTGCTGATCGCCCATTGCTTCACTGATTTCGAGAGATTGCTGGTGATAGGCGATCGCTTTTTCATACTGCCCCAAGGAATCATAGCAAAGGCCTAGACGGTTTAACGAGTTACGATAACAATCTTGTTCCCGTTGACTCCCTGCAATAATTTCCTCATACAAATCTGCTCGCTTACGATAAAATCCTTGTAAATCTAAAAAAATATCAACCGATTTATTTTTCTCTTCTCCTCCTCGATCCTCATTCAAAATATCGTAAGCTAACTGCCATTCTCCCAATTCCCCTGCATGGTGAAACGCCTCTAAATATTCCTTCAAATCTTCCAAGGATTCCCAGGGAGGGACAGGTAAATGAGCTAAATAATAATCTAAGGCTAATTGATGGGCGGATCGCAATATTTCAGGATTTGCTTGATCTTGCACCACCATTGATATTAAAGGCAAAAACTGAAACTGTCGCCGTTTTACATTGTATTCGGGGGGAAATTCTTGTAATAAGGATAAACGAGCAAAATGTCGTAAATCTTGGTCAGTTATTTCTGGGGTTAATGCCTGCGCTAACCCTAAATCAAAACTCTCGCGCAATACTGATAACCGCGTTAAACTCTCCCTAAACTCTTTCGATAATCGCGCTAAACTGGCCGTAATAACTTCTCTGACACAGGTTTCTGTATCGCGGTGATACCCTTCCACCTCAAACAGATTTAAGCCTAAATTTTGCGACTCGGTGATAGAAACCCCTTTCCCAAACTTATCTTTCATCAAACTACAAACCAGTTCCATTAAGAGGGGATGACCTCCCATTTTATCGACAAATTGGGCTAATTCTTCATCGCTTCCCGTTAAGCCGTGATCTTCGGTGACATAACGCATCGCATCCGCTTCTTTTAACCCTTTTAAAGGCCAAGAATAATAATAATCTTGCAAATTGACGGGGAATTCTAGCTGTTCTCGACTGGTGACCAACAGCTTACTGCTGCTTTCTGTGTTTAACCATTTTTGCAAGAATTGCTGATAAACCAAATTTACTGGGGCAGTTAGTACCGTTTCCAAATTATTCAACACTAATAAACAGGGTTTAGCGGTTAACCCTTTGCTGATTGCGTCTATTAATTGCCCATCATTCCATTTTTCATCATAATTTTGTTTTAACTCCTCTAATAACCACCGTCCGAACTGTGCCAAAGGGTAAGGCTGGTTAAAATTAACCCATAATACCGGCCAATCAGCAGTTAATTGATCTGTAAACTTTCTCGCCAGAGCAGTTTTACCATAACCTCCGGCGGCGGTAATCTCGATTAACCTTAGATGGTCATTCCCTAACGCTGTTTGGAGTTCTTGCAATTCTTCCCGTCGTCCTTGCCATCTACGCACGGGTGGGAGTTGCGTATCCACTAACCCAGAGGTGGTCAGGGGTTGGACCGCTTTTTTAGAGGGTTCAGACTGTTTTTTTTTAGATTCTTCAATCAGCGATCGCAATTTATCCTCAACGGATACGAAAACTTTTTCATATTCTGATTTCTTTAGATCACAGAGAGGATTGCTGGGAGAATTATTGCTAGGAGACTGAAATTGATGTAAGTAAAATCTTTGTTCTATTCCCTCTTCATTAGTGTATTTAAAAGAAACACTTTTCACAGTAGAAGGTCTAAGAAATATAGGAATTATAACGACTCCTTCTTCTTCACGTCTTTTCAAAAGACGGGGTAATTCTTCATTCTTCACATAACGAGAATTAAGCAGGTCTTGGCTAACCAATACCATCGCAATTGTTACTTGTGATAAACTGTCTTTAATTTTTTCATCCCAAATATCCCCCGGTTGTATGTCGAGATCTGACCAGACTATTTTTTCCTCATCATTCAGAGGTTCGAGAAATTTTAACAGTCTGTCTCTCCATTCTTTGTCTTGGTGGGAATAACAAATAAAAATTGATGGCATATCTTTTTCCTCTGACATAACCACTTTTCTGTTATACCACATCTAACCCAGAAAACGGGTTTCTTAGAGAAACCCGTTTTCTAACTTAAGATTGGTCGATTTCAATCCAGGCTACTTCTTTCAAACATTTTGTAAATGGCACTGTTTGAAGCCTATCACGTTCCGCTCTATTTAAAAGCAGAACAGATCTTGATCATGGATAATTATACTTGTCTCCATTCTCGCCAATCCTACATTGACCCCAATCGCTGTCTTGAAAGGGTAATGTTCGATGTTCCCTAACGGGAAATCGGGGTTAACTACTGGCTTTATTAGTAATGGCGGGAAGCGGATTTGAACCACTGACCTTCGGGTTATGAGCCCGACGAGCTACCAGACTGCTCTATCCCGCGTTGCTTTATCTAGTATAGAACTAAATCTCGGTAAATGCCAAGGAGTTTGTAAAATTCCTTTACATTTACCGTCCGACCAGAGGTTAATACTTACGTTCCACGGGGGTGAAATCCTGAATCACCACGGGCATATAGTCGATATCGATGCCGGAGGGGGAATAGTAGGCGAGGGTATGCTGAAGGAAATTTTGGTCATCCCGTTGGGGAAAATCTTCGCGGGAGTGGGCCCCTCGGCTTTCTTGACGATTGAGGGCAGAGGTGAGGATAATTTCCCCCACCACCATGAGACTTTGTAATTCCCAGGCCTCGATTAGTTCCGTATTCCAGCAATCACCCCTATCATCGAGGTAAATCTGCTCGTATTTGCGCTTTAATTCGCCGATTTGTTTAATTCCCTCGCGCATGGTCGCTTCGGTGCGAAAAACGCCGCAATGTTGGGTCATACAGTCTTGGAATTGCTGACGTAGTTGACCGATGCGAATCGTGCCTTTTTTGGTCAATAAAGCAGTGATTTCCTCTTTGGCATCCTGAAGGTAAATATCGGGATTAAAGACGGGAAAAGCGCGTTTTTCGACGTATTTAGCGATCAATTTGCCGGTTCTTCTGCCATAGACCACACATTCTAACAGGGAATTACTGCCCAAACGATTAGCCCCGTGAACAGAGACACAGGAACATTCCCCGGCGGAGAAAAAGCCCTCGGTGAGGGTATCGGCACTTAAGCGAACGCGACCATCGGTATTAACGGGAATGCCGCCCATACAATAGTGAACCGTAGGACGTACAGGCATCGGTTCCTCTACCGCATCGACACCGACGAGACGGTGGGCCTCCTCCCAACAGAAGGGAATGCGACTCATAATTTTTTCCCGGCCTAAATGGCGTAAATCCAGATAGACAAAGGGACCCCCGGCGCTACCGTCCAGATTTACCCCCCGGCCGGCGCGAATTTCTAGGGTAATGGCCCGGGAAGTGATGTCCCGGGGTGCCAATTCCATGCGCGAGGGGGCGTAGTCTTCCATAAAACGACGACCTTCGCTATTGATTAAATAAGCACCTTCACCCCGGACCGCTTCCGAGATTAAAACACCGACGGGATAGAGTCCCGTGGGGTGAAATTGGACAAATTCCATGTCTTCTAGGGGAATACCCGCTTTGGCCGATAATGCTAAACCGTCCCCCGTACAGGCGAAATCGTTGGAGGTGGTGTTATAAACGCGACCATAGCCCCCGGTCCCGAACATAATTGCTTTTGCCCGAAGGATTTCTAACTGTCCGGTGGCGATTTGGTACATAACCACCCCTTTGGCCGTACCTTCTTCGAGGATAAGGCGTAAAACGTACCATTCATCGTAGATTTTTACCTGATTACGGCCTAAATTGCTGACTAATTCGTGCAGCATGGCGTGACCAGTTTTATCGGCGGCGTAACAGGCACGGTTATGGCTGTGACCGCCAAAGGCTCTTTGGGCAATGCGTCCATCTTCGAGACGGGAGAATAACACGCCTAGATGTTCCAATTCGATGATAACTTCGGGGGCTTCTTGGGTGAGGATATCCACCGCATCCTGGTCAGCCAGAAAATCGGAACCTTTGACGGTATCGTAGGCGTGGGCCTTGGGATTATCTTTGGGGTCAACGTTTTGCAGGGCGGCGGCGATACCTCCCTGGGCAGCGACGGAGTGGGAACGAATTGGGTGGGTTTTGGCAACGACAGCAACATCGATGGTCGGGTTGAGGCGTTTGATTTCTAAGGCGGCGCGGCATCCTGCTAACCCACCGCCCACTATAACGACATCGTGTTCTTTCATGGCTGATTTTCCTACGGGCTTCTGTTTCTATGGTGGGGTGAGAATTGCTCAGAGGTCAGTTTTGTAACCGAGACTTTATATTTCAGGAGGCGGTCGGCGGTCCCGATGCCAAAGTTGGCACCGCCAAGCATGAAAATATTCTGATTGACGAATTGGCGTTATTTCAGCCTCTATTTTTAAGTCAGTGCCTCTCCTGATATGTAGGGAGCCACAATTATTTGTAGGATGGGTTAGCGGTAGCGTAACATAATCGGGCGTTGGGTTTCATTCCTCAAACCAGCCTACTTATTGCTAAATTTGTTGGTGTAATTTCGGGTGTGGCTGTGACAGAAAACTATCAGAAAAAGGTTTTTCTGGCTTTTCCCCGCGCTCGGCACAAAAAGCTAAGTAATCTTCCACCGAATCAGCAAAAGCTTGCTGCAATTCCGCTACACTCTCTCCCTGAAAAGTGATAACATCTCGGACGTTGGCCACCTCACCGTAAAAGATACCCGCCTCGTCATCAAAAAAAACTACTGCTTCGTAACCTTTACAATTCATTCTAAGCGATAATTGTTTACTGTTCACTGCTAAAGGGTAATTCCGAGAAATCTATCTCACCTATTTGATCGATTCCCCAGAGAGGATAGCAGTCATAATCTGCCATTAACTTAATTTTTTAAATTATTATCATTGGGGCAATGGTGGCAATAGAGACTGCAATTGTTCTAGCAAAGGAGAAAGTCTTACTGTAATAATATTCCAGACAATTTCTGGTTGAACCTGATCGTACTGATGGCTAATAATATTTCTGAGTCCAATAATTCCCCTCCAATCAATTTTGGTGTGTTTTTGTTGAAAAGTCTCAGGAATTCTACGGGATGCTTCTCCTAAAATTTCTAATTGTCTTTCCACAGCACTTTGTAACAAAAGACTCTTGGAATATTCTTCCAAAGAAACATCTTGAATAAATTCTTGGATATTAGTAATAGCTTCGACCATATCCCAAAGATATCCGGCCTCACGACTGTTCATGACGATAAATTAGCTGATGAGTTTTTAAAATTTCGTAACGACGATAGGGGTTTTTCAGTCCCTCTTGATTAACCAAGTCAACTTTGCGTCCGAATATCTCCTCTAATTCTTCTTTCATCTGAACAATATCAAACAAATCCCAGCCATGATTGGGAGCAAACTTATAAAGAACATCAATATCACTATCAACTCGAAAGTCTTCCCTTAATACTGAACCAAATAAAGACATTTCAAGAATTTTCCAATGTTGACAAAAATTAGTAATTTTGCTTAAGATAACTTGAGCTTGTTTTTTGTTAAAACCAGAATTTAACAAGATTTTTTCGGCCTTGTTGGTGGTTATTTTAACAACCTTCGCTGTAATAGCTTGTTTCATTGGTGAGCAAAATCCCCCAAATTATCCTTGACAAAACACTTGAGATCCTTAAGGTTACAGTAACCCGCCATGTAAAGTCGGCTGGTAGGCTACACCAACATTAACACACCCTAGGAGATCGGCGCTCACTTTTTCGTCCGTAGTCTGATCGTAGGTTAGGCCAAACGATAGTGAAACCCAACATTTTTAAATCATTGGGTTGGGTTTCCTTCCTCAACCCAACCCACGGCTTTTTAACAACCGATAACTGTTTCATTTTTTATTGTCCTTAACAAAATTTAACACTACCTCAATTTTTTCAAAAAAATCGACCCGCCCTTAGGCGGGAAAAAGAGAAAAAGGGTAAAAAGGGTAAAAAGGGAATAAGGGTTACAGAGTCCTCCCAGCACCGCACACCACCCGAAAACCGAAGTCGAGGCCGTTGTCGACGTCGCGGCGGAAGTCGTAGTCGTAGCGGAAAGCAGAACGGCAGAAATTTGGAAGGAGGAACCAAGAACCGCCCCGCAATGGAGAACGATTATCATTACCATTTGTCAGCCAAGCACTGCCATCCTTTGGCGCCCCGATATAGTTATCGTGCCAATTGTCCTCGCACCACTCCCAAACATTGCCACTCATGTCATAGAGTCCCCAAGCATTGGGCTTTTTCTGGCCCACAGGATGAGTTGTCTCCTGAGAATTTCCTTTATACCAAGCATAATCTCCTAACTGATTAGCATCATCACCAAAATAAAAGCGAGTAGTAGTCCCCGCACGACAGGCATATTCCCATTCCGCTTCTGTCGGTAGGCGATAGGTTTTGCCGGTTATTTGACTCAATTTCTGACAAAAAGCTTGGGCATCGTTCCAACTAACATCTTCTACCGGATTTTGGGGATTATTTTTAAAAAAAGAGGGATTGGTTCCCATTACCGCTTGATATTGTGCCTGAGTCACTGGATATTTCCCGATCGCAAAACTGTTGACTTTAACTTGGTGTTGAGGCTTTTCATTATCGCGAGCATCGGGATCACTGTCAGGAGATCCCATGAGAAATTGACCTGCTGGTAAGCCTACCATTTCCAGTGTTACTCCATTGGGTAGGTTTTCAGTAAATGGAGGAGCTAAAGGACGAGGTGAAGGAGAAGGAGTAGGATTCTGACGAAACAACTGAGCGAAAATATTACTAGCGACTGTCCCTACTGTAACTAACCCGAAAGTTATTAAAACTTTACGACGCGACCATCTTTGAGGAGGTATAGGTGAAGGAGATGATTTAATCGATATTGGGGGAGGTGGTGGCGATACTTTAGGTGACGGTGTAGATGTCACAGTAGCGATACTTTTACCCGGAAAAATATCAAGATTTAAATCACTAAATCGCTCACACCAATAACACTTTCCGTAACTGCGGTTGTAGTAATGATTATCAACTTTGCCACAGCGTATAACCTCATTTAATGCAACTTCCAAAGTACCGCGCCATTCCTTAGCCGTCGGTCGTCTGTGGGGGAATTTATGTCCCTCATTAAAACAGCGCAAAAATAAGGCGTGTAAGTCGGGATGTAAAATATTTAATGGTATGGTAGTATTACTAGGTACAAGCAATTTATCTCCAGAAAAAGGCCATAGTCCCCGTCGAATTAGTTCCGACTGTTCCAGGGAATCCCCTCCTCCTTGCCACAATCCCCGAAACGGCGGCCCGCCAAATAGTAGATAATAAATAACAACTCCTAATCGAAAGCGATCATGCACTTCTGTTTGATCTACATCTGCTATATTCACTCCGATTAATTCCGCCGGTGTAAATCCTTCTGAACCAACTAAACACCGATATATTTTACCGCTATAGGGATCTGATACTTGAAATGAATCTGTATCAATAATTGTAGGCAACGCCCGATTATTCACTAAGATATTTTCTAGCTTGATATCTCCCAAAACATAACCTTTAAGGTGAATTGCTTCGATAATAGCGGCTATATTCCGCGCTACTACATGAAGAAAATACCAATTAGTTTCTAACTTGTATTTTCTTCTCATTATGGGCGTACAAAGCTTTAATAATGTTTCTGAACCCACCACCTCTGGCATTAAAAACCCAACGACTTTTCCCTGTTTATCTTCCAAGATAGAATAGGGCCAAGCGAAGGAAATATGGTTAAGATGAGCGTTAGGATCACTGGGACGATTTCTCACCATTAACTGTAATTTATCAACCCTTTCATTATGGGGATTGTGGTAGATTTTCGCTAAGTACCCATTAAAGTTAGTGTGCCATACTTTCGCTTCGCCACTGTTCGCCAGTTCTTGCGTCAGTGTAATCCAGCGATTCTGTAGTTGACAGCGATAAGTTAAAGACATCAAAAAATCTCCGAGTATTTGTGCTGTTCAGAAAAATTTATCTAGTCGTTTCTAATAAGTTAGATATAAGTAGCTGGTTATAATTAAATTAAAAATGGATTTTGCCTTTAATCCCCCTTTGATAACGGGGGTGTCTGATAATTTTTAACGCCTACCTACTTAGTATCAATCAAATACTGGTTTGGCTGTGTCATCTTGAACGCGATCAAAGTCTGAATCGTTGCCAACGTTGGGAATCTGGCGTAGCACCTCTGCTAGGGATTTTCGTTGCGGTTGCAGCAAGGCTTTTTCTAAGATTTGGCGGTGTTCGGCTTCGGCACTGATCCCGTGTTGGCTGGCTCGCTTTTTGAGAGCTTTGACGATGGCTTCATCGATATTGCGGACGATTAAATCTGCCATAGACGACATCCGTTTGAGAGTGGTATTGTATTCTCAACCATTTAAATGATAGCAATGATAGTCAATGATCTTATCCTAGGTTGGGTTGAACGATAGTGAAACCCAACATTTTTTAATAATTGAGTTGGGTTTCGTCAAATCAATTCCTGTAAAATAGCTTCGATTTGTCCTTTTAGAGGAGGAATGTCATTTTCAACAATATCCCAAATAATCTCTAGATTGATACGAAAATATTCATGAATAGTTAAGTTTCTTAGATCGCTGGCATCTCGCCAAGGAACTTCGGGATGTCTTGCTTTAAATTCTTGAGAAGTTGCTCTAGCTGCTTCACCAATAATTTGTAAATGATAGACAATCCAAGTTTGAATTAATTCTTGTTGTTCAAACAGGGTTTTTCCCTGTCGAGCATACTTTTCTAAACGCTCAATTGCTTCTAAAATATCCCGCAAGCGTTCGCTATCATCTCTCATAGTGGTATTGCTTCTTTTAGTACCCGCTCTCTGATTCTATCTTTAAGTCCCTGTTCGGTAACAATATCAACTTTGCAGCCTAACAAGGCTTCAAGTTCTCGAATTAACGGCAAGGGAAACCAGGGACTCCGACGTTCGCTACAATAATCAATTAATAAATCAATATCGCTTTTTTCGTCAGCTTCTCCCCGTGCAACAGAACCAAAAATTCGCACGTTATTTGCGCCGTGTTTAGCCGCAATAGCAATAATTTTTTCTCGTTTGTTTTTGAGTAATTCGTCAATTTTCATGATTTACTTAGTCCATAGTCTTATCATAGGTTGGGTTGAACCAGATCGAGAAACCCGGTTTCTTAAACCCCTCAGTTTCTTAAACAAAAAGCTAGGAGTAAGGTTTTATCATCGGTTGTTAACTTATTTAAATCCTCCCGCTCTAAAAATTCTTTGAGGTCTTCTTGCAATGGCGTTTCTGTCTGTTGTAAATATTCCTCTAATGGCTGAAAAAAAGGCGGAAAAGGCTGCCAATTTTTATAATCGATCGATACCTTTTCCACTCCATCCGTCGCCACACAAATAAAGGCAACTGGCTCGGTTAAAACTTTTATTTGCATATCCTCCAAAGCATTACTAGAAGTAACAAAAGTGGTTTCATTGATGTATTCCCCCTTGTCAGGCTGAAACAATAACTGATAATTTCCTCTCAGAGGTTTGAACACAATAAAACCATCTCCTATCTGCATAGCCGCTAATCGTTTTGAAGTAACCAAAACAACCAGTAAAGTTGTCGCCAGATCATTAATGTCTAACTGTTCTTTTTCGGCTTCTTCTTGGAGAATTTGCTGAACATAAGCCAACAGTCGCCGGAATATTTCCTTTAATTCCGCTTCAGTTCCAGTGGCAGCTAATGCTGTTTTTTTGAGCTTATCCTCTAAAAATTGCAGCGCTGCTTTAACTGTTATTTTCGCCCCTAAATCCGAATATTTGGCACTACCAGCCCCATCAGCCACGGCTCCAATCAAAACATCCTGACCCAATACCTTATAATCACCATAATCTTGACAGGGTAATCCCGTTTGGACGTGAAAACTACCGACCACCGACTGACATAATGTTCTCCACATAATTAACTGTCCTCTAGGTGGTAATTTGTCCCCAATTCACTGGTGGTAAAGCGATCGCCTCTCCAATTTTACCACCAGAAACTCGTTTCATTGAGTTACTTAACCACTGAAATAAATCCCGAAAATCTAAACCATTGAGTAACACAGGGGGATTATTAGAAATCTGTTTGAGCGTCTCCATATCGGCCCCCTGAACACCTACAGAAAAAAATAAAACCCGATTTTCTGCTTCGGCTTGTTTTACCCGTTGCGCTGCCAGATTCCATTGATCCGTAGGCGCACCATCAGTAATTAAAAATATCCAGGGGCGATAATATTGGATACCATTATTTCTATAAATCGCTTTACGATCTTCGACTAAATCTAAGGCCAATTCAATCGCTTTTCCCATGGGAGTTAAGTCTCCTGCGGTTAAAGTAGGTGGCGTAAATTGGTCAATCCCGACAAAATCTTGCACGGTTTTAACCCCTCCCTTACCAAAGGTGACAATGGCGGTTTCTACGCTCAACGTCGCTTGGATATCCCGCATCACGTCCTCCTGAAAGGTTTTGATACCATCATTGAGAGCCTTAATCGGTTCCCCTTCCATTGAACCAGAGGTATCTAGTAGTAGTATCACAGGACAGCGATTTTCCTGATTTTCGACAAATTCAGCCACACCAATCGGCATTTTTTTAAGCCTCCTAATTTTTTGAACTGGGGGAACTATGGGAGTTGTAGGAATTGGGATTATCTACTTTTTGTCCTATTATATTATCTCTGCCAGTCCCATCAGAGGCTCTCTTATTCTTTGTGTGATAAGTTTAATTGATATAGGAGCGATCGATCTTTGTGTTCTCTGTGTCTGGAGTGGTTCGTTCCACTCACCCACCAGCGTTACCGTATCTTAGAATACATTTTAACCACAGAACCCATCAGAAAAGATATCTTTCCCTTAAGCTGAACGCGGGATTTGATTTTTGACTATTAGTCGCAGGGTTTGTTGCAATTCCTCGCGACTGTGAATTTCCTCCAGACGGTGAACCGGAACACCTCGATCGAAGAGAATTAAAGTAGGCAGACTACGCAGACGAAAACTATTAGCTAATTTAAAATTATTATCGGCATTGACACCGACTAATTGAATCGCACCTTGACAGTCATTTTGCCAAGACAAGAGGGTGGGTTGGATTAAACGACATAAACCACACCAAGGAGCCCAAAAATGCACGAGAACCGGACGGGAAGATTCTAAAACTAGCTTAGGGAAGCTCTTTTCGTTGACAGATAGTATCATGTCTAAACGTATTTTATGAAAACTTTATTTTGATATAGAAGCCATTCTACACCAATCGGGATCAACAGGAAAGGAGTTGGGAGCAAAATCACCAATAAATTTTACTTGTTGCTTGCATTAGCCAAGGATGCGCCCACCAGAGGAGTAAAATAAACCCTGTTACCCCTAGATAGGCAGGACGAAGGAATTCTTGCCATTTTAGACTTTGCCGACCATCGATAATCGCTAAAAAGGGAACCACTGAGGTGCGTTCTTTGACCTTTAAAAATGCCTCTCCGTAACGGTTCTCTAACCGGCGATCGCCATGCCAGACAGCAAAAAGATGATGAGCAATTAAACCTAGGGAAGTTAATAGGGTAAAGCTTGTCCCTAACCAGAGGGTATGAGCAATACACCAGATCACCTGTCCTACCATCTGGGGATGACGGGTAACGCGCAGGATGCCGGTTTCGTAGAGATGAACCTGGGGTTTTTGGATAGCGGCAATCTCCAGCAGGTTAAAGGTGGCAGGATAGAGAAAGAAAAAAGAAATGGCCGAAAGTATCCAAACTAGGGTTTTAACTCCGGTTACTCCCTGTACTTGCCAGAGAAGCAAACCATCATAACGATGATTGAAGAAATAAACTACTAAAATTACTGCTAGAGGAATACTCACAAGGGCAAATAATACCCGATACAGTCGCGCACCGATGATAGCTTCTCCCCGCATTCGTAAACTGGCTAATCCGCTATGGGCAACAGCAAAACCCAATAATAAACCTAACATGATCCAATGACTAGCGAATGCCACTTTTACCCTCTTGATTGACTAAATTTTTCTCCCAATTCTATTTTAAAGATTGATGGTTAATTTTCAGCCCCTTTTTTTTGTGTTGCCAGTATCGGGGATTCGGGGCAAAATAAAACTATGCTTCCCCAAAGCAACTCCCAAGAATATACCCAGGGAACTATCTAATTTTGCAACTTTTTAGGTAATATGTCTTATCCCCAAAAGCGATTTGTGATGGTCTGTCAGCATTCTTCCTGTTTGGTGCAGGGTGCGTCCGAGCTTCTTTTAGCATGGCAAACGGCAGCGCTCCCAGAAGATGTCATCGTTATGACCAGTGGTTGTCAAGGACAGTGTAGCACTAGCCCCACGGTGAGGATTATTCCTGAAGAAACTTGGTACTGTCGTGTTAAACCAGAGGATGTCAATCAGATTGTCGAAGAACATTTAAAAAACGGTCAACCAGTGGAGCGTTTACTCCATCCACGCATTCACGCTCAATAGCAGTAAACTCGGTCATCAATTTTTAGACTATGCTTCACAATAGTCTTTTGCTCCTAGGTTAACCCCTGTGAGTGCCTGTGATTGCAATCCAGAGACTTAATTCTCGGATAATACATTTGTTTTAGATTATTGGTTTCCTTTCGGGATTTCCGAAGAACAAAAAAGGGGACTTAGCCCCTTTTTCTGGATTAGTTAGTTATTTTTTCGGCGATAACATCATCATCATGTTACGACCTTCTTTTTTTGGTGCTTGCTGTACCTCAGCTACATCCTCTAAATCCTTGGCCATGCGAGCCAGTAATTCTTCCGCTAGGTTAGAGTGTTGAATTTCCCGACCTCGGAAGGTAATCGTCGCTTTTACCTTATCTCCCGCTTTTAAAAAACGTTGCGCTTGGTTGACTCGCACGTTGTAGTCATGCTCATCGATTTTATAGCGCATTTTAACTTCTTTTATATCGGCTGTATGCTGTTTTTTCTTGGCTTCGCGGGCTTTTTTCTCCTGTTCAAACTTGTACTTGCCATAGTCCATAATCCGGCAAACGGGAGGACTTGCCGTTTCACTGACGAGGACGAGATCAAGTTCCTTTTCTTCGGCCACGCGCAAAGCTTCGGCAGGAGTAATAATTCCCAGTTGAGAGCCGTCGCTATCGATAACGCGGATTTCGGGAAAGCGGATTCTTTCGTTAATTTGGGGGAGATCGCGAGTAGTGCGTCTTTTATCTATCACAGGCGTTCTGGGTTATCTCTATTCTAGTTAGTTAATCGGGTGGAGTTTACAAAATGGTTTACTTGCTATTCTACCTACTCGATCGAGTTTCTTGGCCAATTGTTAAGTTTTCTTGCAATGTTAATTTTTAGCCGCCGGTCGTCAGCCGCCGGTCGTCAGCCAGATAAGCTGTTGTGCATGGGTTTTGTCAGACTGAGACCCTATACTCTCAGGAATCGATCGGTAAGGTGCGTTCCCCCTCGTTGCAGCAGGGAACGCACCCGACAAAATCGGCGTAATCGCACTACCTCTGTAAACCAATGTCTAGATTATAGTAGGACAGTATCGGGCGAAAGTTAAAAAGATTGTCCAGTATGGTTAAATGTCGCGCTAATGTTTTAATATTACCTATCGCCTAAAACTATGATTACTTATATTAAAATTCATGGCTTTAAATCCTTTCATAATTTTGAAATGGTATTCACGCCGCTTACTGTAGTTGCTGGGGTTAATGCTTCTGGTAAGAGTAATTTATTTGATACTTTGCAATTGTTGGCGCGGTTAGCAGAAGTGGCTCTGAAGAAGGCTTTTAGCGAGCAACGAGGACATCCTAGCGAACTTTTTGCCCAGTATGATGAGGACGACTACGCCACGGAAATGGAATTTATAGTTGAAATGTTAGTCAATCGCAAGGTAAAAGATAATTGGGGTGGGGAAGTTGATCTTAAATATACAAGGTTGCACTATCAATTAAAAATTAAACGAGAGTCTAATATAAGTGGATTTGAAAACTTGTATATTGTTGATTAACGTTTAGAAAACTTAAGGCACAATGAAGATAATTGGGTAAAAAATTATATTCCTAAGACAGTAGTGGAAACTTGGCAACCAAAAGTAGTAACGGGTAGGAGAGCCATTCCTTATATTAAGACTGAAGATATTAGGCTCTTTGTTACTCTTTATGCTAAATCAACATACAAGATGCCAAGATAACATACTTCTAACCCAAAAATTCCGAAAGTTTCTAAAGCCATAGCCTCTCCGTTTTATTAGTTTAAGTTTATTGTTGATTCCCTCGACCACCCCATTCGT
>NZ_JADBUB010000263.1:0-22282 GCF_020245865.1 Microcystis sp. M169S2 | reverse complement strand
AGAAAATTCCTCAAGCTCCTTCTCTGCACAGCAAGGCTCTAAAGTTGATAAATATCAATCTAACAAAAACTCAAAGTCTTAGTGTACAAACTTTACAAGCATGAGTTATTGATAGTTTTACATGACAGGTTCGGTAGAGCCATCTTCTCTAGAGGTAACTATCCCCGATACAGAGACTCTTTTTTCTAGATATTCTTTGATATTATCAAGTAAATTTGGTTCAAAGTAACATTTAACACTTTTATTAGTCAATAAATTGTAAACTCTAAAAATAGGTTGACGACTTACATCAATAGCTTTAAGCACACCTTCTACAGTACCAAAACTTTGATATTTTCCACCGATAATTTCATCAACATTAGCAATCAAAGCTTGATTCAAGTCGATACACCTCGAATCAAAGCCCAATTGCACCATAAACTCATCTCTTTCTTTCAATATTGCTAATGCTCGCACACTTTCTAAAGCTCGATCAGAAAAATACTTAGGGCGAATCGGATGTTCTAAAATTGTTACTATTCCCCTTTCTACAGTCTTAATAACTTCAGAAATTTGACTAGGTGTAATCTGATCTTGAGGCATTCCTTCTAAAGTAAGATGAATGCTGCCACTATGAATTTGAGAGATTCTCCAATTTATCAGGGGGCGATTTTTGTTAGCAAGGGTTTTATCTACTTCATGGAGTAGTATTGCTAATTGTTCTTGAGCCTTGATAAATTTATCAAAAGACAACAGTGAGCCTTCTATATCTAGTGTTAGGCTCTTGATTGTTTCCTTCGATATAGGGCTTTCCCCTTTAGTCATGGCTCTAGGAATCGTGATAATTATCTCAAGTGTAAAGGTTTTGGCTAACTACTAAAGCTTCCTACTTTACATTTTTACATGAACTAACCCTAAAGCCTAAACTAGGTTGACCTATAACCACAAAAAAACCCGCTTGCGCGGGCTTTTTCCACAAAATCAAAGTTTAATTAACCTAACAACGCTTTTGCCTTCGCTACCACGTTATCCACGGTAAAACCAAACTTCTCTAGAATCACACCCCCTGGAGCAGAAGCGCCGAAGGTATCAACCCCCAACACATCCCCCTCATCGGTGATGTAGCGATGCCAACCCATGGTTGAACCGGCTTCCACCGCGAGACGTTTTTTCACTGCTTTCGGCAGTACCGATTCTTTGTATTCTGCCGATTGTTCCTCAAATAGCTCCCAACAGGGCATAGAAACGACGCGAGCTTTAATTCCTGCTTCTTTCAACACCGCAGCCGCTTTATCGCAGAGATACAACTCGCCCCCCGTACCGATGAGAATGACATCGGGAGTACCTTCACAATCGGTGATAACATAAGCACCTTTAGCCACACCCTCGAGGGAAGTTCCCGCTAAATTGGGCAGATTTTGACGGGAGAGAGCCAATAAAGTCGGGCGTTTCTTTTCGCTCACCGCTACTTTATAAGCGCCGGAAGTTTCCGTACCATCTCCCGGACGCATGACTAACAGGTTAGGAATAGCGCGCAGAGAAGCAACGTGTTCCACGGGTTGGTGAGTCGGTCCATCTTCCCCTAGGGCAATGGAATCGTGAGTCATTACCCAGATGACGCGGGTTTCTGACAATGCCGATAAACGGATAGAATTCCGCATATAGTCGGTGAAAATCAGGAAAGTCGCCCCGTAGGGAATCAATCCCGTGTTATGGAGAGCAATCCCGTTACAAATCGCCCCCATCGCGTGTTCCCTTACGCCAAAATGGACGTTACGCTCCTGATAACTGCCTTTTTGGAAATTACCAAAATGCTCTAATTCCGTGTAGTTAGAGTGGGTTAAATCCGCCGAACCACCGATTAAACCGGGTAAAACCCCCGCAAGGGCATTTAAGCAGATTTCCGAGTGTTTACGACTAGCGAGCGCCTTATCTTCGGGTTTATAAACCGGTAAAGCTTGCTCCCAACCTTCCGGCAGTTGACCGGTGGTTAACTGTTCAAATAAAGCCGCTTCTGCGGGATATTTAGCCTGATATTCGTTAAATAACTTATTCCAGTCCGTTTCTGCCGTCGTTCCCTTGTCCACTGCTTGCCGGAAACGATTTAACACCTCATCGGGAACCACAAACGGCTCGTATTCCCAACCTAACGCTTTCCGGGTTAACTCGATTTCTGTTGCTCCCAAAGCTGCCCCGTGAACATCGGCGGTATTAGACTTATTGGGGGAACCATAACCGATGGTGGTGGTGATTTTAATCATCGAGGGTTTATCGGTGACAGCTTTGGCAGCAGCGATCGCATTGGCAATGGCATCTAAATCGGTGTTACCATTCTCGACGTGCTGAACGTGCCAACCGTAGGCTTCAAAACGCTTGCTCACGTCTTCGGTAAAAGCGATATCGGTGGAACCATCGATCGAGATATGGTTATCATCGTAGAGAGCGATTAACTTGCCTAAACCCCAGTGACCGGCTAAAGAACAAGCTTCCCCGGAAATCCCCTCCATATTGCAACCATCACCCAAAATCACATAGGTGTAATGGTCGATAATTTTGGCATCCGGTTTGTTGAAACGGGCCGCTAAATGGGCTTCTGCTAGGGCCAAACCCACACCATTGGCAATCCCTTGACCCAGAGGACCGGTGGTCACTTCTACCCCTTCCGTGACGAAATTTTCGGGGTGGCCGGGGGTTTTCGATTTCCACTGCCGGAATTGTTTAATTTCCTCGAGAGGAACGCTATCGTATCCCGTCAGGTACATCAAAGCGTACTGCAGCATACAACCGTGACCGGCGGAGAGAACAAAACGATCGCGATTGACCCATTGGGGGTTTTTCGGGTTAAAACGCAGGAATTGATCCCAGAGAACAAAGGCCATGGGAGCGGCTCCCATGGGTAGTCCGGGGTGTCCCGATTTAGCTTTTTCTACGGCATCCACCGCTAAAAAACGCACGGCATTAATACAAAGTTCTTCGAGGGATTGGGAGGCGACAACCATAATGTTTTTTAGAATGAACTACAAAAATAAGACCAGGTTAAAGAGGGAGCCACTCACAGATTACTCTTTCAGGGGCATCGACTCAAGCATATTTTCTAAAAGCTAAGGTGACGTTATGGCCACCAAATCCAAAGGAGTTGGAAAGGGCAGCGTTAACTATCTGCTGACGACTTTCGTAGGGGACGTAATCAAGATCACAATCGGGGTCAGGATTGTCCAGGTTGAGCGTCGGGGGAATCCGATCATTAGCGATCGCCATGACCGTGGCCACGGCTTCAATACCGCCAGAACCGCCTAAAAGGTGGCCTGTCATCGATTTGGTGGAACTGACAGGGATTTTGTAGGCCGATTCTCCTAAAGCTTTTTTAATCGCCTTGGTTTCCGTGGGATCATTGGCTCCCGTACTGGTCCCGTGGGCGTTGATATAGCTAATTTCCGCCGGAGTCAAACCGGCATCTTTGATCGCTAATTCGATTGCTCTAGTGGCCCCACGACCGTCGGGAACTGGAGCCGTCATGTGATAGGCATCGCAAGTCAGACCATAACCGATCATTTCGGCGTAAATACGCGCCCCACGGGCTAAGGCCGTTTCTAATTCCTCTATAATCAGGATTCCTGCCCCTTCCCCCATAACAAAACCATCCCGATCCTTGTCAAAGGGACGACTGGCCCGGGTGGGGTCATCGTTGCGGGTGGACAGGGCCTTAGCGGAGGCAAAACCAGCCAATCCTAGAGGGGTAACGGCGGCCTCCGTCCCACCGCAGATCATTCCTTTGGCCAAACCCCTTTGTACTAGACGAAAAGCATCGCCGATGGCATTGGAACCGGCAGCACAAGCGGTCACGGTGCAGTTACTCGGTCCCTTGGCCCCCGTGTGGATAGCGGTTAAACCAGCGGCCATATTGGCAATCATCATCGGGATCATGAAAGGACTACATCGGCTTGGACCTTTTGTCAAGTAAATTTCCTGTTGATCCTCCAGCACTTTTATCCCACCTACGCCCGTACCGATTAGTACACCTATATCATCCGCATTGAGAGCGTCGATAACTAATCGAGAATCTTGCAGCGCTTGCAAACTAGCGGCGACGGCAAATTGAGCGAAACGGTCCATGCGCTTTGCCTCTTTGCGGTCCACATAGTCGTGGGGGTCAAAACCCCGCACTTCCCCAGCAATGCGACAAGCGTGACGGGAGGCATCAAAGTGGGTAATTAAACCAATGCCACTTTTGCCCTTGATTAAGCCTGTCCAATAGTCTGCTAGATTATTGCCGAGGGGAGTGATCGCACCCATCCCCGTGATGACAACCCTTTTTAATGGCAATTCTGTCATGTTTGTTCAAAAATAAGGGCAGATTTTGCCCCAGATATTTAATCCTAAATTGTCAATTCTCCCGCAATAATTAGGCGGTTGCTCTCCGGCCAATATAATCGGCAGCTTTGCCCACAGTGTCAATTTGTTCGGCATCTTCGTCGGGAATTTCAATATCAAATTCTTCCTCTAAAGCCATCACTAACTCGACCACATCAAGGGAATCCGCTTTCAGATCATCAGCAAAGCTTGCTTGGGGGGTAACTGTACCCGGATCCTCTACTTCTAATTGTTCCACAACAACTTTTTTAACTCGATCAAAAATGTCTGCACTCATGGATGTCAATTTTTATCCGCTGGTTTACCGGACTCTAGCCTCTAGGGTCTGGGGAAATGGGGCGGTGTTACCATTTCCGACAATAAATTTCGGTTAGCTTTTTCACTGACCATTTTTCATCTTACTGGAAGTTGTTCCCCTCTTGATGAAGTTTTTTTGCGATCATCGGGGAAGTGGGGTGTAGGGTGTGGGGTGTAGGGTGTGGGGTGTAGGGTGTAGGGTGTAGGGTGTGGGGTGTAGGGTGTGGGGAGAATAAATAAAAATAATCTCCTGTCTCCTGACTACTGACTACTGACTCCTGACAACCGAATAAAAAGCAAAAATATAACGGATAACTCTGAAATTAAGATAATAATCATGGCTGACCATTACCCTAATTCTAGAATTTCCGTTTTTTTAGGTTTTCTTGACTACTATTCGGCGGTGGCCAATCCAGTTTCGGTGCTGCCAGTGCTGCGACGACGGGTGAGAGTATTAAAGAGCATAATTCCGATCGCTTTGATCAGATTACCTTCCAACTCTTGGAACATTTTCATGTTCATGCCAAAAGCGGCGTTAGCTTCGGTGACAATGCGATCGGCCATGGCTTGATCCACTGGTAACTCGTCGAGGGTTTGACGATAGTGATTTTTATAGGCTTTTTCGTCGGTAATATCTTTGAAATCATAGAAAGCTGTGCCACCAGTTTCCAGATTCATCGCTTTTTCGGCGATTTTTTTCAAGATTTGCCCCCCGGACAGATCGCCGAGATAACGGGTATAGGAATGAGCGACTAATAATTCGGGTTCTGTTGTGGCGATTTCCCGAATCCGGTCAACGTAGGCCTGACCTGCGGGAGATAACGCGATCTCGTTGCGCCAATTTGGACCATAATAAAAATATAAATCCTGTTCTAGCGCATTTTTGCGATTGAGTTCAGGAAAACAGATTTTAGAAACGACGGGATGACTACGAAGTTTTTCCATCTCCTCTTCCATGGCCGAATAGACGAAGTAGAGGTTAGCCACCAGTTTGCGATAGGAAGTTTTTTCCACCACACCTTTGAGAAAACACTTGACAAAACCGACGTTTTCTGCCATGGTGTGAGATTTTTTCGTGCCTTCTCGCAGTTGAGTTGATAAATTAACGCTCATATTATGATCACCTGTTGGGATGAGTAGAATGGATCGGGTTCGTTACAGATGCTTACTAAAACCGCCTATTTTGGTAGATTAAACTGAATCGATCGCTAATTTTATTAAGAATTTTTACAGTGCCGCCGGGGGAGCTTAGGGGGAAAAGTTAGCTCTAGCAGGACTTGACCGCCGGTTGAAACTGGTATTGAGGCAGATGGCGAAATTGTAAAGATTAGTGAAAAACTGCTGCTTAGGTCATCTTGGGGAGAGAGAGGCTAGGACATAGCACTAATATCGATTATCGAGCAATATTCTTCACACTTCTTATTAATTTTTAACATTCAGGAGACTTAGATCAGCAAAATTTCACAAATTAAAACCGAATTTAGCAATCATGCTTATAATCAGTACAGGATTCTTTATGTTGTGCTAAACTCAAGCCCTTGAGAGACAAAGCCATAGTTGCGATGTCAGCGAGAACACATTTAGCAACCCCCTACCCAAACCCTTAGTCATAACACTCTGGTAATGCCCCGAATACTTGTAATCGATGATGATCCTGCGATCGCGGAATTAGTCTCCATCAACTTGGAGATGGCGGGTTATGACGTTAACCCCGCAGAGGACGGGATTAAAGGCCAAGCCTTGGCCGTCCAGTTACAACCCGATTTAATCATGCTGGATTTAATGTTGCCCAAAGTCGATGGTTTTACTGTCTGTCAGCGTTTGCGACGAGATGAACGCACGTCCGACATCCCGATTTTGATGCTCACAGCCTTAGGACAAACCCAAGATAAAGTGGAAGGTTTTAACGCCGGTGCCGATGATTACCTGACCAAACCTTTCGAGGTGGAGGAAATGTTAGCTAGGGTGCGCGCTCTCCTGAGACGCACCGATCGCATTCCCCAAGCCGCTAAACACTCAGAAATACTCAGTTTTGGACCTTTAACCCTGGTTCCCGAACGTTTTGAGGCGGTCTGGTTTGAAAGTGTGGTCAAGTTAACCCATCTAGAATTTGAGTTACTCCACTGTCTTCTCCAACGTCACGGTCAAACCGTTTCCCCCAGTGATATTCTCAAGGAAGTCTGGGGATATGATCCCGATGATGATATCGAGACTATTCGCGTTCACATTCGCCATCTGAGAACGAAACTAGAACCCGATCCCCGTCATCCTCGCTATATTAAAACCGTTTACGGTGCGGGTTATTGTCTGGAGTTACCCACCAATGAACAGGTGGTGCTTGATTCATCGGCGGCAACAGTTTAAACGGGGAGCGATTGTCTAAATAGGCAATAGGGACTATTGTTTCCTCGCTCCTCCTCCTCTTCAGATTGAGAAGGTTTGACTGGCGGTTAGGTTTTGATGGCTATGGCTGAGGCCTCTTTTTGACCCTGACGATAACAAGGGGAAAACACCTCCAGCAAGTCAGGACAATGGCGGGATTGACACTCCTGGGTCTAAAGGCGTGAGGATTCTCGAAGCTCATCACTGCGCTTTCTGGTTTCCCTTACTCACGTCTTATACTAAATCCGTTGAGTATAGGCTATATATCAGGACAGGCAAAAGGCAAGGGGCAAAAGGAGGAATAAATAATCAGTCTTTAATAACCAGATTTGGTATTACACGATTATGTCTGAACCGGGCGTTGTCAGATGTAAAGATGAATCAAGCAAAAGTTTAGGGAACTGGAACATCCTTAAACTTAAGGTAATGAATTAGAAGCGGTCGGGAGTTTTCTAACATTTCGACACATTTTGAATAGCAGAGAGTCTTACGATGAAGACGCGCTAAGTAATGACCTAATCTTGTATTTTCTCCCTCTACCCTTGTCCTAGGCGTTGTCAAATTGAAAGATGCTCCGAATCAGCACCGGAAATGAAATTACTTTGATAACAAGGATTGCATTGCATCTTTCCCATTCTGATCTGACAACGCCCACTTTCTTATATTTTAAACAGCATTTAGTATCGTATCTTGATTCAGCAGGGACGAAAATCTTTTCAGGACTCGTAGCGTCGATAAAGCCGCTGCACCTTGTCATAAAAACGCTTGTGGACTTTTTCTGGGGAGATCAACAAGCAATCTTCCCCGTAGGGAAGAATCTCGCGGAAAAACCAGAAGCTACTCGTTACCTGTCGGGTAATCTGCCGGACGAGGGGATCGTTCGAGATCAATTCGTCGGCGATATCGATAGCGGTTTTAGTCCGGTACGATCGAGCTAATCCATCGAATAGCTGAAACTCGGCCGACACACTATCAAGCTGATTGCGCCATTTGCCACTAGGGATCGGGGTAATTAAGGAATCGTTGGGGATTCGATCGATCCTTAAACTCCAATTATGGTGTAGTTCGGAAATATCTTGATTTCCCTCGGTTTCCTCGCACCAACAATCGAGATATAAGCGATCCTCGTGACGATTGATAGCGGCATGGTAAAGATGGAATTCCCAGATTCGATCGCCGGCATCCTGATAGGATAACTGAAACGGTTGTTGTCGGAGAATGCAGCGATCGAGTTCCAGTCGCCATGGTGGGGGAGGATTATCGAGGCTGCGTTCTAGCTCTTTCCGTAAGGGTCCCGACAGTTCGCTCCGTTCTAATAGTAGTTTAGCCAGTTCCAGGGCGATGGGGATTTGTCCGGCATCAATAAGAGAATCGATCGCCTGTTGGAGCATCTGCAAGCGATCGGGCTTCCAGTCGTGATTAGGGGCGATTTTAAGCTTATTACGGGCAATTTCTTTGATTAACTTCGATATATTCGGTTTATCTCCCCAAAATAGCCCGAATTCACTGGCAAGGATTTCTAGGGCCTGTTTTTCTTTTTCACTGACCGATAAAGTGATTGATTGTCCTATCCGGCTCATAGTTTATAAATATACGGACACTTTTTCTGTTAAGGTACTTGTCCATCCCTATTATCGTGGTTAGTATGGAAGATAGCAAGGAATTACGGACAGAAATTCATGGTAAATTATCAAGTAACGCTCAGGCCGGTCTATTCCTGTCCCGCGGACGAGATCCCGGACGGGATCAAGGTTCCGCAAGGATGGCGGTTATCGTGGCATCAGGTGGAGACGTGGAAAGCACTCAACGATCCCGATATCGATGTGATTTTCAATACGGCCATGACGGGGGACGGGAAAAGTCTAGCGGCCTACCTGCGAACTTTGCAAGGATATTTCCCGATTATGGGACTCTACCCAACCAACGAACTGGCGCGGGATCAGAGGGGTCAGATCGAGGCATATATTCAACGATTTCAACCAACGGATCAACCGCGGGTCAATCTTTTAACCGGGCCCGAGTTGGAATTGTACGCCGAACGGGATGGGAAAACGAAAGCGATCGCTCTAGAGACTCGATCGAAACAGTCGGAAATTCTCTTAACTAACCCCGATATTTGCCATTATCTGCATCGGGGGGCCTATTTAACCCCCTACGATAACCCCGATCAGCTATGGAACCGGATCGATAAACATTTCGATCTCTTCCTATTCGATGAATTTCACGTTTTCGGCACGCCACAGGTCGCCAGTATTATCAATACCATGCTTCTAATCCGACGGGCCAATCGTGGGAAACGATACCTGTTTTTGTCCGCAACTCCCGACGAGGGTTTACTAAAACGATTGGATAAAGCGGGGTTTCGCTATCGATCGATCGACCCAGTAAGAGAAGGAAAATACCAGTTTCCCGATACCCCAGAAGAGGCCAATTCCCTCGCTCAACAGGGATGGCGACAAGTAACCTCGGAAATCGAGCTATCTTTTATTCCTTTACCGTCGAGTTTTCAAACTTCGGAAAATTGGTTGAAGGAAAATAAAGAGCGAATTTTAGACTATTTTAAGCGATACCCCGGCAGCAAGGGCGCGATTATTCTCAATTCGATCGCTTCGGTTAAACGTCTGCTGCCGATTTTCCGAGAATTATTGGCGACTATCGGTTTAACAGTGGGGGAAAATACGGGTCTTTCGGGAACGCGGGAGAAGTTGGCATCGTTAAATCGTGATCTGGTGATCGGAACGAGTACCATCGATGTGGGGGTGGACTTCAAGATTAATTTCCTCATTTTCGAGTCGTCGGATGCGGGAAATTTTATTCAACGTTTCGGCCGTTTAGGCCGTCACAGCGGCTACGATCGAAAGGGAACGGCGGTAAAATTTACTAACTTCACAGCGATCGCTCTGGTTCCGAAATTTTTGCTAGAACGGTTATTCGAGAAGAAAGACCCACCGTTACAAGTCGGGGAACGGTATGACCGAATTCAGCTACAGGAGGCCATCAAGAGTAACTACCGTCATATCAATAATTTCGAGGGTTATTACCAACGTTGGGGAGCGGTACAATCATTTCAACTCTGGTGGAATTTAGGGAGTCCGAAGATCAAATCCCAATACGGGGAAAGTCGCCAGAAGTTTCAACAGGAATGCGAGGAGGTTTTCGATACCAGTTTAAAACGGGTCGCCAGTCGGGTGAAAGGATGGGCCGACGAATGGAAGGAGTTATCGGGGAAAAGCGGTAATCCGATTTTCGAGGATGCGTCTAGTTTTCGCGGGTCAAGTCCGTTATTATGCGGGTTATACGATTCGACGGAACCGGAGGAATGCGATCGCTTTAAAACCTACGATTTACCCAGTATTCTCGGTAATCTAGAGGTGGAGGTGTGGAGAAAAGGCGAGTTTAAGCGCCAGATCGAGGCCACGAAAACACCGATCGCGCGCAGACGTTTCGATTATTGTCTCGCGTTTCTGAATTTAAAGGGATATCGAGAGGAACGGTTAAACTGGCGCTTTACCTACGACGGCGATTTAGGCGAGATCGCCTCCGCGTGGAAAGTGCAGGTTTTGACGGGAATCGGTGTTTGGCAACCGGATAATCCTTGGCTCGATCGAATTAGTCGGGAGTTACGGTATCAGGCTCTGGTTAGCTTCGTTTTTGCCTATCCCGTCGCTGCGGTTCGCCAACGCTTACAATTACCGATGCACTTCGGTATCTATCCGATTAGTGACGAGAGTAGTATTCATTCTCCCGTGTCTCCCTATTCTATAGCGATCGGTCAAGCGGCTTTGTTGTTGGATACTCTCGCTCATCGGTTCAAAGGTAAAGGGGGTGAGGTGTGGATCTGTTGATGCCGTTTGAGGCTACCAAGAGATGAGGGAGTCAAAGTGTACGGACACTTTTTCTGGGATTTAGTTGCTCTTTGCTTCCTCCGCGTTTGATAATAGACATAGACAGACGCTAGGGACATCGATCGATATATCCATCGGATTCTTGCCATTTTTTTTGATAGGGGCTAAATATGAATAGGCTAGTAGAAAAAATTACGGCTATTGTCGAAAAACTACCGAATTTAAAACTATTAATTCTCTTCGGTTCTAGAGCGCGTGGAGAGCATAAACCTGATAGCGATTGGGATTTCGCTGTTTTATACGAGGAAAGAAGCGCTCAAAAGGATATTTCGAGTCTGTTGAAAATTTATACACTACTCGAACAAGCTTTAGAGATTCCCGAGGACAAAATTGATGTGATTGATTTAAAAGAATGTTCGCCGATCCTCGCTCATTATGTCGCGCGAGATGGTCAACTTCTATACGAACGGGAAACGGGACTATTCGAGGGATTTAAAGAAAAATTTCTCATGAATCCTGAAGAATCGAAAGCGTTATACCGTCAATTACGGAATAATCTAGAGATTTCTCTACGAGAAAAAGGAGTGTAAATGCTATTCAACCTCTGATCGCGATAGACGAATTAAACCTCATGAATCAATACCTCGCCGAACTTAGCGAGTACGGTTCGATCACCTTAGAGGATTATCGTACATTAAGAGAACGTCAATTAGCCATATAAAGGTTAATTCAGCTTATCGTTCAAACTGGCATCGATATCAATTACCAGATTTTAAAATGTTTAGATATCGAGTCTCCGAATAATGCTCGCGACGCTTTATTTCAAATCGTAGAACTGGGAATTTTAGAAGAACACCTAGCCGTTCAACTGACCGAGTCTATTAAATTAAGAAACTTACTCGTACACCTATACAAGAAAATTGCTCCCGATATCGTTCATTCCTCGATCGCTAATATTTTACGAGATTATCCCCGCTACCAACGCTCGATCGTTCAATATCTAGATTCCTTGGAGGCAGAAAATGGTTAAAAACACGAAAGAATTGAAAATTATCAATACAGTCAATAGAATAACCACGACTGTGGAAAAACTACCGAATTTAAAACTATTAATTCTCTTCGGTTCTAGAGCGCGCAGAGAGCATCGACAATACGAGGCGATTTTATCTCAAACAAATTACCGACTATTTAGGGTTTGCGGCAAAAAGTACGGGCGAAGCATTCGGATAGAAAATCTCCGGTTTCACCGATAAGTTATTGCCCGAATGCTTCGCCCCTACAGGACGCAGGCCGATGAAGACGCAAGGTTTAGAAGCACGATTCTCTCAAAATATTGCACCTGTTTCGCGAGAACAGCCACAAAACCCCTATCTTGCCTACATTTCACATTTATTCAGCAAGCCCTATTTAGACTCTCTAGAGGTGAAAGATGCCTAAAAAACAAAAAAAATTAGAGGAAACGGGACAATTAAATCTATTCGATAATACTACAGAAATTGACGATAAAGATCTGGATTTTGAGTTCGAGGATATTGATTTAGAATCTCTTTCTGGCGAAGATTTAGGAATTAGCGAATCGGTAAGCGATCGCCGAGTCGAAACTGTTCGCCAACTGCTAACCCTAAAACTCCTACGGGAGGCGATTCGAGCCGAAAACCCCGACGATCGAGTTATGGCAGATTTTGCCGAAATGGTATTACCCAATTTACTCCGATTAGCGATCGGATCAACAGCTAAAGGAGGAAATTTTATTGAGGCAGTTGATCGCGGTCGTGAATTGAGAAACAAACCTAAAGCTAAACGGGATAACGCTGGTGATCAATCTCTAAATACTCATTTACTTAATGGGTTATTTCCTGCCAATCTCATCGAGAAACGCTTACAAAAGCTTAATACTACGGTGCGGCGGATAATTAAAGAGTTCGAAAGAAGATTGGCCATAGCAGGATTTCTTGTTCATGATTTCGAGAAATTCTCTTACGATCGCTTCCCGTCCATGTCAGAGAGATATATACAAATTCAGCGAGATTTCATTCAAGATCCGTTTAAAAATCAAGACCCTCGTAAATTATCTAGGGAAGAACATCGGGAGATTCTACAGGTACTAATTCCCGAATTGGGATTAGATCGTTTCTTATTTCCAGATAATCCCGAACGATGGTTAGAATATCTCGATGATCTACTATATATTGCCAAAAACACCCAACGCCGTAATGACACCGACCTTAACACTTCTGAGGATGGGTTAAATGTTCGTTTAAACGATCGCGTTATAGAGAGTCTATGCGATCTTGCCTGTCTAGCTGATCGCCTCGCATCCATTATTAAACACCCCCACGATGCGGAAAAAGCCCCGTTACAAGACCTTTTATACAGCCTCAGCGATGGGGAACTAAAATTCACTTACCACAGCATCGCCGAAAACCGCGGGGTACTGACGAACGTACTTAATAACGCGGTGATGGAAGCGCATCAAGAACTAGACTATCAGCCTTTACTTTACTTGCCTACGGGAGTTGTCTATATCGCCCCCAAAAACGCGCCAGAAGTGTCCCTAGAAACCTTACCGAATCGAGTGGTGGACACGATTAAATCCCTCTGTAGCGGCGAATTACAGCGTAAACAAACGGGATTCGGCCGAGATGGCAAGGGGATGAAATACGCAGATTACTACAGCCAATTTTTCGACGATGCTGGGTTAATGCGCGCTGCCCTCAACGCCACCCTTCGCATCCTCGGTGATAATAAAGCGTCCGTGGCCCGAAGTCGCGGCGAAAACCTGATTAAATTTCAACAACAGGGCGTTTTACCGACGGATTACGATTTTCATTGTGAAGATGATATCCGGATTGATCGCCTAGCGGAATTCGGGGACGTGGTGACGAGGAAAATCTGGGGCGATCGCCTAGAAAAAATCGAACAGGCGCGAAAATTGCAGAAAAACTTACCCGCACCGCCGGATTTAGATTTAATTAGCGAGATCGCGCATTATTGGAATCTAGAAAATTATCTGCCACAAATTCGAGCGATCAAGCGTATTAATGAATCGTTAAAAGAACTCAAACTGAAAGGCAATACGGGAGGGGTTCCCTACGAATGGTATTATCTAGCGGCGCAATACCTGAAACAGCATCCCGGAATCGAGGATATTAGACCGGTTGCAGAAGATTTAATCGCTTTTCTCGCCGCAAAAATCGCCGCCATAGTTGCGGGATATAACTTACCCGATGGTTGGGAGGATTTGCGAGAGTGGGTTAATCAAATGGTGCAGTTACCCGGTCGGGAATTGGCCCACTCGATCGAAACCTTCCAGAAAGAATTAAACCACTACAACGCCGCTAAAAAACAAGGTCGCGGCCGTCAACTTCTCTGTTCGATCTCCCATTCTCCCTATAGTGTCAGCGAACAGATGGAATCGGCGGTTCTTTTTACTCCCCAAGTCTATACTAATAAACAAATGCTGGCAGGCTCGAACGCCAAACGAAACATTTCCAGTATCGCGGGAACGGAAATGATGTTGCGTCAGATTCTTATGAATCAAACCCAAGCGGTAGGAAAACGTTTCGAGGACGGCAAATATCGCTATCTGTACTTTTACCCGACCTATTATTTTACTCCCGAAACCAATAGTTTTTTACAAAAAGCCTACGCTAACATCGCTCAAACTCGTTTTGATAGCTCGATAAAGTTGCACTTTGTCGATAAGGATCTGGTCGCTAACTTCGATCGAACCCGTTATCAGAGTGTCGATAGTTTTCTGATCGATGAAAAATTCAGGCAGAAAAAGGAAAGAATTAACGAGGAGGAAGATGGCAAAAAAGACCGCACTTTTAAACTATCCTATCCCGAAGATAAACCCTTAACCTTTTATTTTATGGCCCTACCTCCCAGCCGCGATCCCACCGATACGGAATCCTGGGTTATGCCAGCATGGTTAGGATTAGCTTTCCCGATGATTCTAGATGTCAAAACGGTGGTTTCTGAGTCTCCTATTCCTCCCTATCGCGACGGTGCGGAATTTGAAGAGACGGTATTTCTCGACAGTGCGCCCCAAGCGATCCGGTCTTTAACTCGACGCGATCGATTCCGTCTCGATCGAGTCTTGAACCCATGGCAAGATAATGACGGAAAAAAATATCCTGCCCCTCTAAATACCCTAACCGCAGCCTATTCTATTCATTTAGACGTGAACTCGAAGCAGGGTAAGACGGGTTATGATCCCAATTGGGGCAAATTAACGGAACTCGCTATCAATTTAGAAACCAGTCCTCTCTATGTTTTTCATTACCTTAAACAGTGGAAACGGGGCAAAGATGCCGATATACCGAGCGCTAATCGAATCGCTCTGTATCTCTACGATTTTTATCCTTGTTTCGATCCCTATGTACAAGCCAACCGAACCAATTTAACTATCGATATGACAGCAGAATCGCCCTTAAATCACCCGAAAAACTTAACCGAATTGTATCGTCAATTCTATCGAGCTAAATCTAGTAAAGGAAAGCCCATTAAAGCCAATGCTATTCTTAAACCTATTGATGAAGCGGCGGACATTATTCTTAAAGCGGATAAAGCTATAAGCGATGATTTGACTTCTTTGGTAGCGGCACGATTATTTAAACTAATGGATCGAGTACGCTCTCAAACAGCAGAAGGTCGATACGTTATCAAAGAGCGAGATCAAGAGCGAGAAAAAATCTTGGATTTTGCTAAATACTTTGTCAAAAATGTTTTCGAGGAGTCTTTTGAAAGTGATCGAGCCAGATTAGCAGGTCGTCAACTAAATATTATCCGAGATACCTGCGAATTTCTCTATCGTTTAGAAATGGATAAAGAACGTCGCCAAAGACAAGCTCAACCTCTCGATACTTCAAATTCTTCTTCCGAGGAGGAAGAGTAAAAGCTTTAACTGTTATCCAAATGTCCACTTTTTCTATATTAGGAGCAAACTTATGACCTTTCTTAAATCTGTTGACGCTAAATTATTTCATAGCGAGATTCCCTACAAACCGATGGGAAAATACGTTCACTTTTTGACGATTAGAGTCACAGAATCTTATCCTTTATTTCAAACAGATGGAGAGCTAAATAAAGCTCGTGTTCGTGCGGGAATTGATAGCAAGAAAACGATTAGTCGTTTATCGATGTTTAAACGGAAACAGTCAACTCCAGAACGTTTAGTCGGTCGAGAATTACTCAGAAAATACGGATTAATTACCGCCGAAGAATGTGAGTACAATGTAAAATTTGCCATGAATAACCCCGACTGTATTATTTATGGTTTTGCTATCGGTGATTCGGGTTCAGAAAAATCGAAAGTAGTAGTAGATACGGCTTTTTCGATCACACCCTTTGATGAATCCCATGAAAGTTTTACTTTAAACGCTCCCTACGAGAATGGTACTATGGCATCTAAGGGAGAAAATAACACAAAAGTAGGTGAAGTGACTAGCAGGATTAACCAGCAGGATCACATCCGTCCGCAGGTGTTTTTCCCTAGTATTGTCACTTTAAAAGATCCGACAGAAGCGGGTTTTCTCTATGTTTTTAATAACATCCTGCGTACCCGTCACTACGGCGCGCAAACCACCCGGACGGGACGGGTAAGAAATGAGCTTATCGGTGTTATTTTTGCCGATGGGGAAATTGTTAGTAATTTGCGATGGACACAGGCAATATATGATCGCCTTCCCGATGAGGTATTACAATCGATCGATCCCTTAGATGAGGATTTAGTTATGGAAAAAGCCACCGAAGCAATACAAGCATTAATGGCGGAAGAATTTATCGTTCATACCGATTTTATCGGGGAAAATTTTCAACCTTTATTAACTGAGGTGAAAACTCTCACGGGTACGGAAGCAGGAATTTTATCGATCTTGAACCAAGCGGATAAAGAAGCGAAAGACTACGCTAAGAAACATATCGCCGAGAAAAAACCAGCCGCTCAAAAACCGTAAATTTCAGTAGGGTGAGTAATTTCTCACCCTAGATCCTCGCAATTTTTAAAGAGTTATGGTACATATTTATTCCTGTCAATTAGAACTGCACGATAGTCTTTATTACGCAACCCGTGAAATCGGCAGACTCTACGAAAGCGAACCCGTAATCCATAATTACGCGCTCTGTTATGCTTTGGGATTGGTAAATAGCGATAGTTATCGTTACTTCTGTTCCGAACAGATTCCCCAGTACCAAGAACATTTAAATCCTCTAAACGAAGAGAAAATTTATGTCACTCCCGCACGTGCGATCGCTCATACGGCGGTTCTCAATACTTGGAAATATGCCAATAATAACTATCATGTGGAGATGGAAAAAACCCAGAAAAATATTCCCAGTTTTGGCAGAGCAAAAGAAATCGCTCCCGAAAGTGTTTTTGAATGTTTTATCATTTCCCATCACCCCCTACAACTTCCTAAATGGATTCGTTTGGGAAAATGGATGAGTAAAGCGGAAGTAAAACTGACAGAACTTTCCCTATCAAAACAAAAAGAGGATTTATTTATCTATCCCTATCCTTTAAATCCTCTCGATGTTATGTTTACCCATCAGGTGATTGGCTACGACGTGATTAATATGCCTCCCGTTAGTTTAATCCGTAATGTACGAATGCGCGGGGAATATTACCAAATAAGCGATCGTCCCGATCTGAAAATTCCTGCTCGATTGTCCTATCACTTCGGTTG
Organism: Microcystis sp. M169S2; assembly: GCF_020245865.1. Taxonomy (NCBI): domain Bacteria; kingdom Bacillati; phylum Cyanobacteriota; class Cyanophyceae; order Chroococcales; family Microcystaceae; genus Microcystis; species Microcystis sp. M169S2. The sequence continues at coordinate 4,719 of NZ_JADBUB010000263.1, read as the reverse complement.
AAAATTGACCATGACTCTTATCTCCTCTAAACCCCTGACTTTACCAGAATTTTTCTCGCTAACCGATCCCGATGGCGATATTACCTATGAATTAGTCGATGGAGAAGCGATCCCAAAAATGTCACCGAAATTCTTTCATTCTCGTTTAACTCTGGCTTTATCTTCTATACTTGATCGCTGGAATCAAGGACGGGGAGAAGTGGGCATCGAATGGGCGATCATTCTCAGCAAAAACGATCGGGATTGGTGTCCGGTTCCCGATCTTCTCTACATTTCCCCGGAAAGGTTAGGAGATATTCCCCTCACCGATGAAGCTTGTCCCGTTCCCCCGGAATTAGTCATCGAAATTATCTCTCCGGAACAATCTTTCAGCAGCCTGAGCGAAAAAGCCGTGGACTACCTAAAAGCGGGAGTCAGTCGCGTCTGGATCGTCGATCCCCGGGCCAAGCAGATCACGATTTTCTATCCCGACGCACCCCCGGCGATTAAAAAAGGCGATGACGAAATTAGCGATATTCTCCTCCCCGATTTAACCCTAACCCCCAGACAAATTTTTGCCAAGGCCCGATTAAGTTAATGCCCTACAGTCTCGTTCTCAATCTCACCCCTCGATCGCCGATCTATCCGAATTTTCTCACCGGACGACACCTTCACGCGCTATTCCTTACCCTTGTCAGTAGTGTTGATCAGGAATTAGGGAAAATTCTACACGCAGCCGAGGCAGATAAAGCTTTTACCTTATCGCCACTACAGATGCAATCCGGGGGAAAAACGATAAATTCCCCGCAGTGGCGATACGAACGGCCAATCGCCCCAGAAACTCCCTGCTGGTGGCGGATTTCTCTGCTCGATGACCGATTATTCGGTAAATTAACCTCGCTCTGGTTGAATCTCAATCCAAAACAACCCTGGCATCTCGGTTCCGCCGATCTCGTCATCACTAGCGTCCTCGCCACCCCGCAATCGGTTCAATTCTGGGCGAACTCTTGTACTTATCAAGACCTGTATGAAAACGCCTCGGAAACGAATCGGGAATTTGATTTCCTTTTCGCTACCCCCGTCACCTTCCGGCAGGGAAAATTCGATAGTGCCTTACCGACGCGGGAACTGGTGTTTAATAGCCTTCTTGGTCGTTGGAATCGCTATAGCGGTATCCCCTTCGATTCTATTGCCCTAGAGTCGATTTTCCCCAGTTTCTTCGATATTCAAACGAAATTAGCCGACGAAGCCTATAAAAACCATTCGATCGGTTGTGTGGGCGAGATTCACTATCGTCTTTTGGGAGAGGTGGAACCCGCAAAGATTAAAGCGATTAATGCACTGGCGGATTTTGCCCTCTACGCGGGAGTGGGACGGAAAACCACCATGGGGATGGGGATGACTCGCAGAATTGCTAAGGAGAAAAGATAGCTATGGATGAATCTGATTACATACCGATCGCCGCCCTCAACCATTACGCCTACTGTCCCCACCGTTGTTGGAGGATGTTCGTCGCCGGGGAATTTCTCGATAATAGCTATACGATCGAGGGAACAAATTTACACGAGCGAGTTCACACCGTCGGGGCGGCAAACCGCGAGGAAATATGGCAAATTCGGGCGATCTGGCTTAAATCAGATAATTACCGTCTAATCGGTAAAGCCGATCTGATCGAGTCCCACGACGGCGAATTTATCCCCGTGGAATACAAACGGGGCAGTAAGGGCGAATGGGATAACGACGAGTTGCAGGTGTGCGCTCAAGCCCTATGTTTGGAAGAAATGACGGGAAAAAGGCTAGATACTGGCTATATCTACTATGCCAGTTCTCACCAGCGTCAACCGGTGGCGATCGATCTTGCTCTACGGCAACGGGCGATCGCTACGATCCGAGCAATTGAAACCCTGATCCAGACGGGAAAAATGCCCCCTGCGGTCTATTCACCCCGCTGCAAGGGATGCAGTTTGTTTGATCGCTGCTTGCCTCGATTAACTGAAAAAGTCCAACGATATCAAGAGGAAGAATAAAAAATATGGGAACGGTATATGTGACGAGAGAAGACGCATTTCTCGGCAAAAATGACGAGCGTTTAACGGTTAAAGCATCCAAGGAAACGATCCTCGATGTTCCTTTATTAAATGTTGAGGGGGTGGTTTTATTTGGTCGCGGTTCGCTATCCCCAGCGTTGGTGATCGAATTGTTGGAACGTCATATTCCCCTGAGTTTTGTCACTGCCACGGGAAAATATCTCGGTAGATTGGAACCGGAGATGACCAAAAATATTTTCGTTCGTCGAGCGCAATGGCAGGCCGCCGGCGATTCTCCGAAAGCCATTCATTTAGTGCGGGGATTCGTCCGCGGCAAGCTGAAGAATTACCGCAACATTCTGCTCCGTCGTCAACGCGATCGAAAGGAGTTGGATTTACAAACTGCGATCGCTTGTCTGGAAGCAGCGATCAGCTCGATCGAAACAACCTCGGCGCTTGCCCTGAGCTACGTCGAAGGGATCGATTCTCTCCGGGGGTTAGAGGGAGCCGGAAGCGCAGCCTATTTCAGTTGTTTTGATTCCTTAATTCTCGGCGATACTTTTACCTTTGCCTCGCGTAACCGTCGCCCCCCGCGAGATCCAGTCAATTCTCTTTTGAGTCTGGGTTATGCGTTATTGCGCCATGACGTGCAGAGTGCGATCAATTTGGTCGGTTTTGACCCCTATCTCGGTTATCTTCACTATCAACGCTACGGTCGCCCCTCGCTGGCACTAGACCTGATGGAGGAATTTAGAGCGATCGTCGTTGATGCCGTGGTTCTCAACGGGGTCAATCATCCTTATCTTACCCCCGAACATTTCACCACCGAACCCTTAAGCGGTGCGGTTTCCCTGACGAGAGAGGGGTTACAGATTTTCCTGCGCTTGTACGAACAGAAGAAACAATCCAAGTTTAAGCATCCGGTAATGGGTAAACAGTGTACTTATCAAGAAGCTTTCGAGATTCAAGCCCGACTAATGGCGAAATATCTCATGGACGAGACGGATAAGTATCCACCTTTGATTTTAAAGTAGGTAGAGGCGGTCATGTATTTTGTTATCAGTTACGATATTTCCGACGATAAGCGACGAACCAAAATTCACAATACGTTAAAGTCCTACGGCCAACGGGTGCAGTATAGTGTTTTTGAGTGCGATCTAACCGATACCCAGTACGCCAAGCTGCGCGGGCGCTTGAGTAAGTTGATCAAACCCGATACCGATAGCATCCGCTTTTATTTTCTCTGCGCCTGTTGTCGGGGTAAAGTGGAACGTATCGGTGGTGAGTTACCCCGGGATAATACGATTTTTTTTGTTTAGCTCGGTTGCGCCTCGGAGTAGCTGTAAAAATCCTTAACTATTATCTGGTGGCTGGAAAGCTTATGCAATATAGATTCGAGATGATTTTCCTTTCCAACGCGGGGCGCACCTTATCCCGTAAGGTTTTGCGGGGTCTTGAAGAACTGGGTCACTTGCTGTACAATAGATTTATTGCGGGTGCGGCGCATACGAACCTTGAAAACCCCATAGCGTATAGCTTTTACCACTGGGCGTTCCAATTAATCTTAAACCCTACTAGGGATTGAAACATGAAGTCCGATCCCCCCGCACCCCCCGTGGCCAGGTTCCAATTAATCTTAAACCCTACTAGGGATTGAAACGCTATCCGGTGTGAGTATTCTGAATACTCTAGCGCCCGTTCCAATTAATCTTAAACCCTACTAGGGATTGAAACTGATTCTGTGCGGTGACATAACCTTGCTGATACCAGGTTCCAATTAATCTTAAACCCTACTAGGGATTGAAACCTAATTCGCGCTTTAAATCGCTGTATTCTGATTGTTCCAATTAATCTTAAACCCTACTAGGGATTGAAACATTTTCGCTATACTTGAGAGACATAAGAAACATTCCTTGTTCCAATTAATCTTAAACCCTACTAGGGATTGAAACCCGACTCATACCCAGATGGCCCACCCTCGAAACCGTTCCAATTAATCTTAAACCCTACTAGGGATTGAAACATGAATCATTTAAAGATGATTCTAGTAAAGTTTTAGTTCCAATTAATCTTAAACCCTACTAGGGATTGAAACTTTATCAAAATATTGAAATACTTTGATAGTTTCATGTTCCAATTAATCTTAAACCCTACTAGGGATTGAAACAAAGACTCCCTTAATTTATTCCAATCGATCCGCGCGTTCCAATTAATCTTAAACCCTACTAGGGATTGAAACAGGAGACTAAAATCATGAACAAACTAGAAAATCTTAGGTTCCAATTAATCTTAAACCCTACTAGGGATTGAAACGATCTACCTTTTAGCCCTGGGAGTAACAATTATGAGTTCCAATTAATCTTAAACCCTACTAGGGATTGAAACTTCATCACCTCCATCGGCAATGAACGGATTAGCGGTTCCAATTAATCTTAAACCCTACTAGGGATTGAAACAACCCTAAAAATCATAATAACACAAAAATCCCAAGTTCCAATTAATCTTAAACCCTACTAGGGATTGAAACAAGCATTCCCTATAATGCCATAAAATTAAGCGATGTTCCAATTAATCGGCTCTTCTAGGTTCTGTGTGAGCATGGTATAATAGTAACACAGAACAGGAGGTGGGTTATGTGGATAAATTTTGATCAACTCCTCGATTTACCAAATGTAACAGTGGTCAATTATCAAAAAATTGATGAGACAATTTT
>NZ_JADBUB010000262.1:0-2589 GCF_020245865.1 Microcystis sp. M169S2 | reverse complement strand
GAGGTTATTCTCCTCGTAGGTCTCGATGATCTTTTGTCGCAAGTCTAAAGAATAGGGCTTCATCGGGTCGTGGCTCCTGCCTAGGTCTATAATTTATTGTCCTCTTCTATTGTACCTCATGCAAGTGCATACCGCTATATACCAACGTTGCAGAACACTTAGCAGAATATGCAACTCTAAAAGCAATGGGATATCACAATCGTTATCTTCTCTTGCTTGTCTTTCAGCAAGCTCTGATTATCGCAGTATTGGGTTATATTCCTGGCTTTTTATTAGGGATGATTCAGTATTATTTTACCCAAAAATACACCTTACTTCCCATTGAAATGACCCCTACTAGAGCAATATTCGTCTTTGGCTTAACCTTGCTCATGTCCTTGATTGCTGGAGCCACGGCTATTAATAAGCTTCAATATGCCGATCCTGCCGATATTTTTTAGAGTATGTTTGAAAAGGTTTACGGGTAGTGTGGTCATCTAGGCCAGCCGCCTCAACAGGAGTCCGCTCATGCTGGGATAAATGAAAGCGGCGGAAGTTTCGAGTTAAGCTCATTTAAACCACTAATTGGCTATAACCAGTCTAGGAGAGTCATTTTTTATCGGTTATTTTTATCTCACATTCCCCAGGTTATCCTTTAGATCGGGATGTGATAGTTCTCTAAAGCTAATTGCAGTTGAGCAGGAATTGGAGTAGGTCTGGTTTCACTATCCTCTCGTCGCATACAGGCCGTTTGTTGTTCTCCTTTTGCCACTAATTCTTCACCTTCATCAGTCACTCGCCAATATTCAAATAACATGGTAATTCGGTTTTGTTTAATCTCTCCTAAACGCATCCGAATAATAACATGATCAAAGGCAAATAATTCGGACAGATACTCACAGGATACTCGAACCGTTACTAAAGCCAATCCTTGGGATAATTCTGTGATAATATCTGGGGCATTATCTTTGAGAAACATTTCCCGACAACGACCTTGCCATTGCACATAATTGGCATAATAAACATTACCAACTAAATTGGTTTCTTGAAAACTGACAATGTGATGATATTCGTAGGCTTTTATCATGATTATTTAGCAATTTTTTCGAGATTAACAACGGTTGTAAAAGAACGCTATTGACAATTGACCAATTTTGTCGGCTGCTTGTCCTCTACACATTTGCAATCATACCAGTCAATCAGAATAGTTATGATCTCAACTGCGATGACAAATTCGGCGTTGCTGAATCAAGGTATGAATGCCAACTGTGCATCAGATGAAAAAGTTAGTTTGGCTCTAGGTTTTAAAAATACCAGAAAAGAAGATTCATATCTCAAATCAGCAACGCCACAAATTCTACTCAAATATGTCTAAACTGCGCTCTGGGTAGGCAAACCATATAAAGTTCATTTTGTCAAGGATTGTTAAGATGCGCTTACCCTGAGTTATAGTAGGAATTTTAAGATGATCATAGGTTATCCTGATAATGATAAACTAAACACAAGTTTTTTATTTTCTGATTATAACTCATGAATCAACCGTTAACTCGTTTTTCTCAAGAATGGTGGTCTGCCTATCAAACGACATGGAACGAACAAGAAAACTTAGATAAAAAGTTCGCTAAATTGGGAAAAGTAATTCTTTGGTTTAGTGATCATCAGGGGGTTTCTGTTTGTTCAGAATGGGATGATCAGGGTCAGATTGTTAGTTTAGAACTGATTGAGGACATGGATGAATCTTTACCGATTTTTTCAGCGACTAGAGAAAATTGGGAACGATTCGTTAATCAAGAAATTGGTGCAGTTAAAGCGGTAATGACAGGATTAATTGATTATCAAGGATCAATGACGATTATTGTTAAATATGGTCGTCACTTTGATTGTTTAGCAGAAGTAGCTCAAAAAGTCAATTAATTATTTTATTTTGACTTTGTATTCCAGTCTGTATTATTTGCCAAAATCCTAGTCATTAATTAATGAAGAAAAGGTAAATCTTGCTTAACAGTATCCCAAACCACATCTAATTTAACAGAAAAATATTGATGAGTTACTTTATCTCTCATTTTAGCGATATCTTTCCAAGTAACTTGAGGATGTTGTTGTCTAATATTCTCAGGAATTTTCTTAACAGCTTCACCGATAATTAAAATGGCTCTGGTAACGGCAAAAATCGTCTTTTTATCTTAACAAAAATTATCAAAATCCATTCCCTCTGTGAATGCAATCGCTAAACCAATTGCTTCTTACATATCTCTTAAATAATCTTCACTATATCGCTCAATCATAAATAAATAACCTCTGAGAGAATTTGCTCGCCAATTTTCGGTTTAAGACTATCTTTCATGACTAAATCAACTTGAACGCCTAACAAAGCACTAAAATAGTTTTCTAGGCGACAAAAGGTCAATAAACCAAAGTGATGGCCTGATTCAAATTCAACTAATATATCAAGATTGCTGTCTGGTGTTGCGCCAATTCAAAAATGAAACGCATCAACCTCAAGAGTTGACAAAGAAAGGCTCATCAGGTACTGTCTGATCATTAACAAACACAAATCAGACCCAAAAACGAAGCCCCCAACATCTTAACATAGAACAAAGAAACTTGCTC
>NZ_JADBUB010000261.1:0-3315 GCF_020245865.1 Microcystis sp. M169S2 | reverse complement strand
TTCCATTCATACGCTTCACGAATTGGAAGCAAGACTAGCTTTGCAAAGCTAGGCTGTACAAGGATTGTACAACGATTTTTCGTGGGATATTGAAAAGCATAGACATTATTAATAATAATTGTCAATAGTCACCTCGGTCATGAGGCTCAAAGCCTTGCTGGACAAGGCATCGACGCACCTCAACGAAAACTCTAGATTTTCAGCCATTGTGTCTAACCCGCGAAAAATGTTGATAACCGATAACTGATAAGTAGCTGGTTATAATTAAATTAAAAATGGATTTTAGGTTCGATCCCCCCTGCCCCCCTTGATAAGGGGGGTGCCGATAGGCGGGGGGATCCCCCCTTAATCCCCCCTTAATAAGGGGGGCATCTGACAACTTTTAACGCCTACCTACTTAACTAATAACTGATAACTGATCCTATGGACTAATACCCGCAGATTTAAGGGCTTTGTCCATTAAAATTACATGGGTACTGCTTTCCTGTCCCTCATTGTCAGCACGACGCTGAATATAACTGCCATCGGATTGTAATTCCCATGCTTGTCGGTTATCTGACAACATGATGCCGAGAATTTCTTCTAGTTCCTTGGCGATCGCTGGTTCATCGATGGGTGTCACTGCTTCCACGCGACGAGTCAGGTTCCGCGTCATCCAATCGGCGCTACCAATATAAACCTCCTCCTGACCACCATTGTAAAAGTAAAAAATGCGGGAATGTTCCAAAAAGCGGCCGATAATGCTAATTACTCGGATATTTTCGCTTATTTCTGGCAATCCGGGCCGTAAACAACAGATGCCGCGAATAATTAAGTCAATCTGCACACCGGCACGAGAAGCGGCGTATAAGGCTTCTATAATCGGTTTATCGACAATAGAGTTCATTTTTGCGACAATGCGCCCCGTACCGCCATTTTTACAGTTTTTGGCCTCGCGATCGATCATTGCTAACATCCGTTTTCGCAAACTCACCGGAGCAATTAAAAGTTTGCGGTAGGATTGCTGACGGGAGTATCCAGTCAGAAAGTTAAATAAATCGGTGATATCTGCCCCCAAATCCTCGCGACAGCTAAGTAAACCCAAATCAGTGTATAATTTAGCCGTTTTTGGGTTATAATTGCCCGTGCCAATATGGAAATAACGACGGATTTTATCCCCTTCTTTTCTGACCACGAGAACCACTTTCGTGTGGGTTTTTAGACCAACTAAGCCATAAACAACGTGAACTCCGGCTTGTTCGAGCTTTTTCGCCCAACTAATGTTATTTTCCTCATCAAAGCGTGCTTTTAGTTCCACTAACGCCGCTACCTGTTTCCCATTTTCCGCCGCTGCAATCAGGGAATTGACAATCGGGGAATCTCCGGAAGTACGATACAAAGTCATTTTAATCGCTAAAACATGGGCATCATAGGCCGCCTGGGCGATAAACTGTTGTACCGAGGCACTAAAGGAATGGTAAGGGTGATGAACGAGAATATCGTTATTGCGAATTAAAGTAAAAATATCTTCGCCATCCTGTTCTAAAATGCCGTCTTCGTTACCGTCAACTATTTCTCGCAATCTCTGTAAAACCGGTGGGGTGACAGGATTCCACGGCGGATCTTTCAGTTCGGGACAGGGTAAGGACAGAAAATAAAATAAATCTTTGTGTCCTAGCAGTCCATCCACATCGTAAACATCGATCTCCTCAAGTCCCAGATCGCGCATGATCCGGTCTTTAATATTGCTAGGAGTAGAACTGTGGATTTCCAGACGTACTGCCGATTTACCGATGCGGCGCTTGCGTACTTCTTCCTCGATCGCTAATAATAAATCATCGGCCTCATCTTCTTCGACGGAGATATCGGCGTTGCGCGTCACCCGAAAAGGATAACATTCTTGAATGATCATGCCGGGGAAAAGTGCCTCTAAATTGTGCATTACCACCTGTTCCAGAGGCACTCCCGTCCAAATCGAAGCTTTTCCGTCTTGGTGGCGTAATTCTTTGGATAATGCCAGAAAACGGGGGAAAACCTGCGGCACTTTCACCCTGGCAAATAGTTCTTTATCGGTGTCGGGATCGCGAACGACTACGGCTAAATTGAGACTAAGATTAGAAATATAGGGAAAAGGATGACTAGGATCCACCGCTAGAGGAGTTAAAACGGGGAAAATATTTTGTTCAAAGTAATCATGGAGATAATTGCGCTGTTCTTGATGTAAATCTACATAGTTAATCAGATGAATTCCCTGTTCCACTAAGAGGTTTTTTAGGGTGTGTTCAAAAAGACGATCCTGCTGTTGTACAAGGGGACGCAGACGTTTACTGATCTCGGTTAGCTGTTCCGATGCAGTCCGTCCATCGGCACTTAAAACGGCTACATTTGCCTCTACCTGTTGTTTAAGCACTGCCACCCGTACCATAAAAAACTCGTCGAGATTGGCACAAAAAATGGCGGTAAATTTTAATCTTTCTAGTAGGGGAGTCCGAGGATCAAGTGCCTCATAAAGCACGCGACGATTAAATTCTAACCAGCTTAATTCTCGGTTAAAGTAATATTGCGAATCTTTAAGATCGATTTCAGAAGTTACGGTAGAAGCTTTAGCCATAGAGTCTAATACCTAAATAATAGATTAAACAGTTAGTAAGAAGCCACTTCAGCCTAAATTTGACTATTTTTGGCGTTTTTTTAGGCTACACTGCCCCAGATTAAGCCAAGTTACCCCGATTATTTTGGATGCTAATCCTACTGATTTTAGCCTGACTGGAGGAAAAATCAATTTATTAAAAGGTTAAGAAATCAGTCCCAACAGATCAAGGTTAAATTAATCTTTAAGTGAAATTATAGCGGTTCTCGCATCTGTGCGGCACACTTAAATCTTTGCTGATTAAGCTGTTCAGAATCGGAAATGTACCTCTTCTGAATCAGAAACGCTATAGATTTGTTAAATATCTAGACTTACCCGTTGACAAAAGGCTATAACCTGTGCTTTAGAAGGGATTCAGGGAATTTCCACCGCCCCGTTATTGGTTACAAATCAAGGAAAACCTAATAAATCTAACGCATGATTGTTGCAGTTCAGTCGGTCGAGTCAAGCCCAAAACCGAGATATATAACCTCAACTTATCAATAGCATAAGTAACAATAGTTTCAAACCCCTTTACAAACCGATACAAACTCTTTAAGATAGATACATCATCAATAAATCGTACCTCGATAACTTAATAGGAATCATAAACCAATGACCACCACTCTACAACAGCGCGAGAGCGCTTCCCTGTGGGAGCAGTTCTGCCAGTGGATCACCAGCACCAACAACCGTCTTTATGTCGG
>NZ_JADBUB010000260.1:0-7649 GCF_020245865.1 Microcystis sp. M169S2 | reverse complement strand
CACCCCACACCCTACACCCCACACCCTACACCCCACTTCCCCACACCCCACACCCCACACCCCACACCCCACACCCCATCCCTAGAACGATCTTTGGGACAAGATTAAGTTTAAAATCTGAAATAGATGATTTTTTTAAGGATCGAGTCAAGTTTATGGCAGATATTGTCGATATTGCGGTCAGTGCCGATAATTTTAAAACTCTAGTAACGGCGGTACAAGCGGCTAATCTTGTGGATGCCCTAAAAAGTCCTGGCCCCTTCACGGTTTTTGCCCCCACCGATGAAGCTTTTGCCAAATTGCCCCCTGGGACGATTACAACCCTAGTGCAGAATATCCCCCAATTAACCCGAATTCTCACCTATCACGTCGTTGCGGGCAAATATATGCAGGAAGATTTGGCAAAATTGGCTGTAGTGACTTCTCTAGAGGGTTCACCGATTCCCGTCGATTGTAGCGAAGGTTTTGAGGTGAAAAATGCCACGGTGGTCGCAGGTAATATCGAGGCAGATAATGGTGTGATCCACGTCATCGATACGGTGATCCTGATGGGTTAGTTTTTGACTGGCTTTTCTCTGGGCTGCATCCAGGGCGGATCTGTCTTATTTAGTAACTAAATATACAGATACTTTTGCTTGTTTATGGTTTCGATGCTCGACGGACGAAAATGCCCACTTTCTGCACTTTCTTGTCTGTACCTGTTCAGACTAAATCCTGTTATTAAAGACTGATTATCTATTGATCCTTTTGCCTATTACATGAGTAGAAAACGGGTTTCTCGGAGAAACCCGTTTTCTGTGCGTTACTCAACGGATTTAGTATCAGACCATTAAATGGCTTTGCTATCATATCGGTGTCTCGCGGAATTAGCTCACCAACGACAAAAATATATTCTTAGCCATCTCGACAGTAATGGTAACGTGGAGGAACTCGCTCAAGAATGGGTACAAACACTGCTCGCTAATCTAACAACTTAATAGTTTCCGGAAAATTCACCCAAAAAAGAGGCCACTTTCCGCAAGATGGCCTCTAAATTTTTTTGTTAGGGGTTAGTCAGTTATCAGTTATCAGTTATCAGATGCGGGTTATCAGTTATCAGTTACCAGTTCAGTAATAGGACAAAATTAACTTCTTGGTTAGGATAGGCACTCATGCAAGAGGTAGTTAGATATGTGTAATTAATTGTGTCTAGCTGCTTACCAGTAAACAGTTACCATCTTCACTGATAACTGATAACTGTTTACTGGACGGCTACGCCGTGCCTTTGGCAACACTGAAAAAAGCTTCCCTATTCCCCAGAAGCATTAGGACTGATTTTGAGAACTAAAACCCCTAAAGGTGGTAAACAAAGATCGATCGAGTAGGGACGGCTATGATAGGACCATTCCTCCGACCATTTACCACCGAGGTTGCCCATATTACTACCGCCATATTTACCCGCATCGCTGTTAAAGATTTCCTGATAAAAACCGGGATGGGGTACACCAACGCGATAATGGCTGTGGGGTTGGGGAGTAAAATTACAGACCACCACCAGAAACTCCTGCCAATTTTTGCTCCAGCGCAGGAAAGAAACGACGCTATGACTATTATCACTACAGTCGATCCACTCAAAGCCATCCTGACCAAAATCCTGGGTATATAAAGCAGGTTCACTCTTATAGGTGGCGTTCAAATCCGAGAAAAAGCGTTTTAGCTGTTGATGGGGTTCATGCTGCAAAAGACCCCACTCCAAATCACCCCAAACATTCCACTCACTCCACTGACCAAATTCCATGCTCATAAACATGGTTTTCTTGCCGGGGTGGGTAAACATATAACTAAATAAAGCCCGGACATTGGCAAATTTTTGCCACTCATCCCCCGGCATTTTGCCAATCATATTACTTTTGCCGTGAACCACTTCATCGTGGGACAAAGCCAGCATATAATTCTCGCTGTGGTTATACCACATACTAAAAGTGACATTATTTTGATGGAATTGACGGAACCAGGGATCCATGCCGAAATAATCGAGCATATCGTGCATCCAGCCCATATTCCACTTTAAATTAAAGCCTAAACCGCCCATATAGGTGGGCCAGGACACCATCGGCCAAGCGGTGGATTCTTCGGCAATAGAGAGAATTCCGGGGAAATAGCTAAAAATTACATGATTAACTTGACGCAGGAATTCCGCAGCTTCTAAATTTTCCCGGCCACCGTACTCGTTAGCCACCCATTCCCCATCTTTACGACAATAATCGAGATAGAGCATAGAAGCCACCGCATCCACGCGAATACCGTCAATATGGTACTTATCGAACCAAAAAAGGGCATTAGCCACCAGGAAATTTCTGACTTCGTTGCGACCGTAGTTAAAAATTAAGGTTCCCCATTCCTTGTGTTCCCCTTTGCGCGGGTCGCCGTGTTCATAAAGATGAGTCCCGTCAAAGAAAGCTAACCCGTGGCCATCTTTGGGGAAGTGACCGGGGACCCAATCCACTAGCACACCAAGGCCATTTTGATGACATTGATCGATAAAATACATAAAATCTTCAGGATTGCCGTAGCGACTGGTGGGGGCAAAATAACCCGTCACTTGATAACCCCAAGAACCATCAAAGGGATGCTCGGCGATCGGTAATAATTCGATATGGGTGTAACCTAATTCTTTAACGTAGGGAATCAGTTTTTGGGCTAACTCGTAGTAACTCAAAAAGCGTGCTCCAGTGTTCCATTCCGACACGGGAACCGCTTCTCCTTCCCCGGAAAGTAAACGGGGGGGTTCGGCACTGGAAGTGTGCAGCCAAGAACCGAGGTGTAATTCGTAAACGGAAACCGGTTGAGTTAAAGGATCGCTATGGCGGCGTTTTTCCATCCAATCGCTATCATCCCAAGTATAGCTATCTAAATTGGCCACGATCGAGGCGGTTTTCGGGCGTACTTCTTGGGCAAAACCGTAGGGATCAGATTTTTCGTAAATATGACCTTCCCAATTTTTGATCTCGTATTTATATTTAGTGCCAACACCGATTTCCGGGATAAACAATTCCCAGACCATATTATTACGTTTCCGCATTTGGTGATCACGACCATCCCAGCTATTAAAATCACCAATAATCGAGACATTGCGAGCATTAGGGGCCCAAACGGCGAAATAAACCCCCTTAATACCCTCGATTTCGGCTAAATGCGCCCCTAATTTTTCATAAATGCGATGATGGTTGCCCTCCCCAAACAGGTGTAAATCAAAATCGCTCAGTTTGGCAGAACGGAAGGCATAGGAATCATAGATTACTCGTTCCTGTTCTCCCTCCTGGATGCGTAATTGATAATTGTTCAGTTCACCGATATCGATGACGCACTCGAAAAAATGGGGGTGATAAGCGGTCGTCATGGGATATTCTTGTCTTTGGGACGGTAAAATAACCCAAGCAGCCGTGGTTTTCGGTAAATAGGCTCTAACAACCCATTTATTTACTTTTCCTTCTTCTTCTAGGGGATGGGCCCCCAAAACCTCAAAGGGATCGTGATGGAGGTTGTTGACGATTTGATGGACTTGTTCGGGGGATACCACTATAGACATTCAGTTAACACTCTTGACATCTACAATACTTATAGCAAGGAAATAGTCATTTTTTCCCTGCCTTCTGGGAATTCTCAAACTAATGATATATTCTGCCTACTTAGGGTCTGCTGAAAAAGTTTTTCGTGGGGGTAGGGTGTAGGGTGTGGGGTGTGGGGTGTGGGGAAGTGGGAAGAATAAATAAAATAATCTCCTGTCTCCTGACGACCGACTCCTGACGACCGACTCCTGACCCTAACAACAATTTTTGATTTTTACCAGAGGTCTATGGTAAAACTGCCAATTTAATCTCGATTTGGTCATTCTCGATGTTAATCTAGCGCAATAGCCTCGAATTTGACCTACTCTACATCTCTACACAGTTCTTAACTGGAACGAGTTTGATCTCTAGGAGATTGACTTTCTTCTAATTCAGCTTTGATTTTTACCGAGTCTTCAATCTGCTGGGCCTCCCGCTTAAATTCACTTTCAAATTCCTTGGATGCTTCTTGAAATCCTCGAATCGTTTTGCCTAAACTGCGACCGATTTCTGGTAATTTTTTCGGTCCGAAAACTAGCAGGGCAATCAAGAGAATTAACCCCATTTCTGGTAATCCAATCCCAAAAATATTCATTTTTCTGCTCCTAATAAAAAAATCGCGGTGGGCAATAACCCACCTGCTAAAGTCCGAGGGACAATTCTGCGGCCAAAAATGCCGACAAGATTGTTTTAATCTGCTTACTGACCCCAATCTACATTAAATCCTTCTAAAATTAGGGAGGAGTTATAGATCTGTAAAATAATCAGCAAAAAGACTAAAAACAGAGCCATAAACACTCCCATCAGCAAGGTAGTTCCCCAACCGGGAGAAACTTTACCATATTCTGAGTTGAGGGGACGAAGGATTTCACCTAAGCGTGTACGCTGTGCCATAAGTTACCAAGAAAGATCTGTAAATGATAATTTTGTATTGATCCGTAATTTGACGAACTGCCAACCGATCAACCCAGTGAGATAAAATCTACTGCTGTTGCCAGTGGAGCTTTTTTGGTCTAATTCCGAACGGAATCGTTTTTCGCCTGCCCTGCCACGCCCACAAGAATCTGCAAGCGCCTACAGTACGGGAATTATTCTAACATTGTTTGGTGATCTTCTCAGGATTTAGGAGACGGTCGATAGGGGTTAGGTGTGGGGTGTGAGTTGGGGTGATGGGGGAGAAGGGAGAAAAAGCTGATTAGTGATCAGTGATCACTAATCACTGATCAAGTCTCCTTCGGTGCTATGATCGAGGATGTAAAGTTTTATCAACACTAACTTAAACAAGCTCTCAAGAGAGGATATAAAGAACCACAGATGGCTTACACACTTCCCCCTTTACCCTACGATTACACTGCCTTAGAACCTTGCATCACCAAAAGTACCCTAGAATTCCACCACGACAAGCACCACGCCGCTTATGTCAATAACTATAACGGTTTGGTCAAAGATACGGAACTCGATGCTCTCTCTTTAGAAGAAGTTATCGTTAAGGTTGCTGGTGATGCCTCTAAAGCTGGGGTTTTCAACAATGCCGCCCAAGCATGGAATCATAGTTTTTATTGGGACTGCATGAAACCGGGTGGTGGCGGTGCGCCTACTGGTGCTTTAGCCGCTAAAATTAACGCAGATTTCGGCAGTTTCGAGAAATTTGTCGAAGCTTTCAAAACCGCCGGCGCGACTCAATTCGGTAGTGGTTGGGCTTGGTTGGTTCTCGATAACGGTACTCTCAAAGTTACCAAAACTGGCAACGCTGACAATCCTTTAACCGCCGGACAGGTTCCCCTCTTAACTATGGATGTGTGGGAACACGCTTACTATCTCGACTACCAAAATCGTCGTCCCGATTACATCAGCGACTTTTTAACCAAGTTGGTTAATTGGGATTTCGTGGCTGCTAATTTAGCCGCAGCCTAAAAAAAATTTGGCTCAGTTAATTCAGTTATCAGTTATCAGTTATCAGTTAGGCTGCCCGCGCATTTAAATTGCTTGTTGAGATGAGGCACTCTTGCACTCTTGCAACAGTAAAGGGAGCGAAGCAGATGCAGCTAATCTCAGGATAGTCGGTGAAAATGCGTCTTAGCTTATCAGTTATCAGGGGGTGGGGAGCAGAGAGAAACCATCCATAGGTTGGGGGTTAATACTACTCTTAAAATTGGCAAATCTCTCTAATATTAATTATCCTTAAATATAGATAACCAGAAAAAACTTTTTTAACATCGATCGCGCTTGTTGCACAATGGAACAACCTGTCAGTTGGATTATTCCCCGTCATCCCCGTCCCGATTATCCCCTGTTTGTATTTTTACCCGGAATGGATGGCAGCGGCCAACTATACCATCGTCAGATTAAAAACCTTGCTCCTTACTTCGATCTGCGTTGTTTGGCGATTTCCCCGCAATATCTCGGTGATTGGGAGGAATTAAGCGATTGCGTGATTGCTTTATTGACACAGGAATTAAAGCGACAATCGAGAAAAGTCTATCTCTGCGGTGAGTCTTTTGGTGGCTGTTTAGCCTTGAAAATAGCGACAAAATCAGCAAAATTAATTAAAAAACTGATTTTAATTAACCCCGCTTCTTCTTTTAATCAAAGACCTCTTTTAAGCTTGGGAATCGGTATCACCCAGATAATGCCTGATTTCATCCACGGCAGCTCGGCCCTGACTATTTTACCCTTTCTGGCCGCTCTGGGTCGAATATCCCGGGAAGATCGCCGCTCTCTCCTCAAAGCCATGCAATACGTCCCACCGAAGACGATTAGCTGGCGTTTATCCCAGTTACAACGGTTTCAGGTTAGTGCCAGCGAGTTAAAAGATCTGCAATTGGAGGTGTTAGTGATAGCCAGTCAAGGCGACCGACTGTTACCATCGGTAGCGGAGGCTAAACGCCTAATTCAGCAGTTACCCGCCGCAAAATTGACGATTCTGCCCCATAGTGGTCACGCTTGCCTGCTGGAAACCGATATTCACCTCAAAGACATTCTCCATCACCATGCTTGTCTCCCCCGAAGCCTACCCGCAAAAAGTCACTGAGGATGGTTCTTATACCTTTTTTTCGACCGAATTCGGCGAATGTTATCATTCTACCTCCGGGGCAAGGGAAGAAGCCGAGAAAAAATTTATCCTCTCCAGTCGTCTGGCAGCAAAAGCAGACCAGAGCAATAATCTAAAAATTCTTGACATTTGTTACGGCTTAGGGTATAATACCGCCGCAGCCTTAGCGGCCATTTGGCGAGTTAGGGGAGATTGTCGGGTAGAATTATTAGCTTTAGAAAGCGATCGAGTGGTTCCCCTAGCAGCTATTAGAGAAAATCTCTTAAATAGTTGGAGTCAACCAATTCCCGAATATTTAAATGATTTTGCCCATAATCACCGGCTAGACCTGCCTAATCTCACCGCTAAACTGTTAATCGGGGATGCGCGACGGACGATAACCAGGGTGATTGAGGCGGGTTTTCAAGCAGAGGCAATTTTTCTCGATCCCTTTTCCCCGGGTAAATGTCCGCAACTGTGGACGGTGGAGTTTTTAGCTTTAGTGGCCAAATGCCTGAGTCCGACGGGTTATTTAGTCACCTATTCCTGTGCTGCCTCGGTGCGAAGGGCTTTACAATTAGCAGGATTGCAGATTGGGGCCACCGATAGCGTCGGGCGGCGATCGCCAGGGACAATAGCCAGTTTTTTGTCCTTACCCCCATCTCTATCGGCACAGGAATGGGAACATCTGCAAACTAAAGCCGCTATTCCCTATCGAGACGCGACTTTAAGCGACCCAGCCGAAGTGATTATACAACGTCGTCGCAGCGAACAGGCTCTCTGTGACTTAGAACCGACTAGCCACTGGAAAAAACGTTGGCAAAGATCGTTTAATTCGATCGAAATCTCGGAATGAGATTAATGTAGGCAAGTAGTCGTGCAAAATTAATTGGCGTTGCATAATAGAGATATGAATGGAGGAAATCAAAATGCAATGCCCTGAATGTAAATCTACCCATATCCGTAAAAATGGCATCAATAAACAAGGTAAACAAAATCCTATTTGTGTAACCTGTGGCCGTCAATTTATT
>NZ_JADBUB010000026.1:0-9882 GCF_020245865.1 Microcystis sp. M169S2 | reverse complement strand
CTGGTAATGATGTCATTATTGGTGGCGGTAGTGAGGACAAACTTAACGGTGGTAACGGTTCCGACCAATACGTTTATACCGGCTATCAAAGTAATGAGTGGAGTACCTTTGAAGGCTATGACACCATTACGGATACAGGAACAAGTGGCACAGATACCATCATCGCCAAAGGTACTGGTAATGTGGATATTGGTCTCAAGAGTTTTGGGGTTAATAGTGGCATTGAAACCATCGACGGTACAGGAGTAGCAGGAAAAGTCACCATCGTCGGTGATTGGAGTGACAATACCCTCGACTTCTCTAATACTGCTTTTGTCGGTGGCAATATCCAAATTCATGGCTATTGGGGGAATGATACTATCACCGGTAGCACTGGTAATGATGTCATTATTGGTGGCGGTAGTGAGGACATTCTTATCGGAGGATTAGGGTCAGATGAACTAACGGGAGGTGAAGGTCGGGACCGTTTTATCTTCAACACCGTTGATGAAATCGGTCAAGGTGCAAACCAAGACAATATCCTCGATTTCAATACTGGTCTTGATACTATTGACATCTCTGGTATTGATGCCAACTTCCTCAACGATGGTAATCAGAGTTTCACGTTTATTGGTGCCTCGGATTTTTCAGGTCAAGCGGGACAACTGCGCTTTTACGGCGGTCTCCTTTCCGGGGATACCAACGGTGATGCAGTCAGCGACTTTCAATTGGCGGTCGCTGGAGTGTATAGTTTACCTGTCACCAGTATAGTGCTGTGACATCCTCTGGTTTGAGGCAATAAGCTCTTAGTGCATTTAACTGAGTGTCAGCAGAAGTCCCATCACTAAAAGCGAGGGACTTTTGCTGATACCAGATTAAATTGTATTCAGAGCAGATAAAGCATCAAGGATGAAGGGAAATCCCGTGGGAGAAGCAACCCTCTGGGGTGTTATACCATTTCTCTAAATGAAAACTACACATCGAATTTAAGTCACCCTTTTTAAGGGGGATTTAGGGGGATTAAACTTCTGTAGTCAGACTTTGGAGAATTGGTATTACTTCTTAAACAATTATCTTTCGCTCTCGGTTTTTGCTCTGTTCTTTCCCCTTCCTAGGGGTTTATTCTCCAAATCCTGCTTGATCATTACTTTCTAAGTAGCTGGTTATAATTAAATTAAAAATGGATTTTGCCTTTAATCCCCCCTTAATCCCCCCTTAATAAGGGGGGCATCTGACAACTTTTAACGCCTACCTACTTATTACTCCTCTAAACAATAATTCAAGATGAGAATGTCAAACATTTTAAAAACCAGCTTACTCAGTTTAACAATTTATAGCTTGATCAACCTTTTCTCCATAAAAACACAAGCAGAAATGGGCGATCCGAATGGTTCCAATAATCAACCCCAAACAGGCTGGACACTATGGCAACGTTGGGATAAATTAACCGATGCAAATATAGATTTCGGTTTCTCCAATATGGACTTAGGAGCAGGACTAGAATTACAGCAATTATGTTTTGGCGAAGTTGACACCCCCAATGCAGAGAAGAAACAACAAGAAACCTACTGGTGGAGATTAGATAATGACATCAATCAAATAGGTTCGGGAAAAATACAATATGGCTGTTGGATAAATGGTCAATTCAAAGGCACTAATACTGTTACTGCCTATAACACCTCTTTAGGAACTGTTCCTTGCTTGCGCGTTAATAGTTCCGTGAAAAATGGCTTAATAATTTATGAAGACTCTACCACTAATTCCCGTCATTTAGGCATCGTTAAAAGTGGACAAATTGTTCAAGGAGAATCATTTCCTTTAATCATCTTTACCACCAATGATAATCTGAACTGGGTGGTCATAAAATCACCACAAGAAGGCTGGATATTAACGGGAAAAACCGGCATCAATGAAAATGTTTCTTTATGTAAAAACTAAAAACTTAACCTACGGAAAAATTGGGTTTATAGCTCCTAATCAAGAATTGAAAAATAACTTCTTAGGTATCCCCCCTACCTCCCCTTTCAAAGGGGGAAACCGAAGGCGAGGGGATTGCGTAAACCGTCCTCTATTCCTTCAACCACGCCAAAAAATCTCTCTACTCGCGCTTAGAAATTAATTGAATGGAAACATCCTTTCCCTAGCTGAGAGACTATCGGTCTTAGAGTCGTTTCTAGCGTTGGGTTTCATGCTTCAACCCAACCTACTTTGAAGCGCACCGCAGCACAGGAGGAGTGTAAAGTCAACTATTTTGGCGAAAATTAATCTTTTTTACATTTATTTAGGGATAATGGCAGTTAGTTACTGTAAGGAGGGGCGGTAATTTTTCCCGTGTCACTATCAAAATTAGAAGAAAGTCGACTAATATATAGCGGTTCTCGCATCTGTGCGGCACACTTAAACCTTTGCTGATTAAGCTGTTCAGGATCGGGAATGTACCTCTTGTGAATCAGAAACGCTATATATATGAGGGTGCTTATTTCCTATTAAAAACCGCCAACAATGCAATGAAAACTTTAAATCAGAATCCCTGGCAAGTAGAGGGAGGAGAAACCCTACCCCTACTTTACGAAATTGATCAACATCTTTGGTTAGATAAAACAATAAAAATCCTCAAGGAAAATCGCTTAGATGAATTAGATGTAATCCATTTAATTGAGGAATTAGAAAGCTTGAGTAAAAGAGATAAAAACCGAGTCAGTAGCTTACTTGAACAAGTGATCAGGCATTTATTACTTTTACAATATTGGACAACAGAAGCAGAAATAAATCGGAATCATTGGCGAGCGGAAATTATCAGTTTTCGCACGCAATTAAGAAAATATTTAACGACGAATTTACAGAATTATTTAGCTGAGGAATTACCGATAATCTATCAGGATGCTTTCGATTATGTTCAACAAAAAACTGGTTTTTCTGGCGATTTTCCCTCAGAATGCCCTTACAGTTTAGAACAGTTATTAGATAAAAATTGGTTCAACGGTGAAGATTAGACATTAAAAATGATAGAATTATCGAGGAAAGCCGTTCTAAAACGATGGGTTTTTTAACCGAAATTTGCGATAATAAGGTGCGATTAAATTATCAACTTGGCATCAATGCAGATTTTTAGCTCTTTTGTCTCATCTACGGCCACTTTTGCCGAATTATCCCTACAAGCAGCCAAGGCCCCTGTTGATACCCTCACCGGTTGGTCATTAGAGGATCGCGATCCGCAAGTGATCGAAAAATTTGTCCCCCTTCTGGATTGGTTTTATCACCATTATTTTCGGGTTAAAACCGATGGTTGGGAAAATATTCCCCCCTCAGGACAGGTATTATTCATCGGCTCCCATAACGGCGGTTTAGCGGCTCCTGATATGTTTATGATGATGTATGATTGGTTTCAACGCTTTGGCAGCGAACGCTTAATCTATGGTTTGATGGATTCGCGAGTCTGGCGAGTTTTTCCACCCCAAGCTAGTCTAGCGGCCCAAATGGGGGCCGTTCATGCTCATCCCAAAATGGCGATCGCTGCTTTGAATAGTGGCGCTAGTGTCTTAATTTATCCAGGGGGTGCTACGGATGTTTTCCGTCCCCACAGTTTAAGAAATAAAATTCATTTTGCCGGTAATCAAGCTTTTGTTAAACTAGCTTTACAGTACGAAGTGCCGATTATTCCCGCCATCTCCCACGGCGCTCACTCGACTCTGTTTGTCCTCGAGGATATTTATCCTCAATTAAAAGAATTGCATAAAAAGGGTATGCCTTGGCCTTTCGGTATTGACCCCGGGACCTGTCCCATCTATTTCGGTTTACCCTGGGGACTAGCTATCGGTCCCTTGCCGAATATTCCCTTACCCGTATCGATACAGACGCGGGTTTGTCCCCCAATTATTTTTGAACGTTACGGCAAAAAAGCGGCCCGGGACCGCCGTTATGTAAGCGAATGTTATGAGAAAGTCTGTTATTTGATGCAGCAGCAACTCGATCAATTAGTGGCAGCCAATTCTCCCTGATACTATAGAGGAAAGTGGGGACAGAGCGATCGCGCTTGAGGATGGCTGCGGTCAGATTAACCCGCTTGTGAGATAATGAAGTGTTTTGAGCAAAGTTATCAGTACAGAGTTTTCTCTTGAGATTTGACGATTATTTGGGGAATGCAGAAAATTATGAAACTATTACCCGCAGAATGCCAGCATTTACAAGACAAAGTAGCCATAGTAACCGGGGCCTCGCGAGGGATCGGTAAAGCGATCGCCTTGGAATTAGCCAGCCAGGGTGCTACTGTAGTGGTGAACTATGCTAAATCTAGCAGTGCTGCCGATGCCGTTGTTGAAGAAATTACCGCAGCTGGGGGAAAGGCAATAGCTCTACAAGCAGATGTGGCTAAAAGCGAAGAAGTGGATAATTTAGTAGATAGTACTAAGCAAAAATTCGGTCATATTGATGTCTTAGTTAATAATGCCGGTATTGCCCGGGATACCCTAATGTTAAGAATGAAATTAGAAGACTGGCAAGCGGTCATCGATCTCAATTTAACCGGAGTTTTTCTCTGCACTCGCGCCGTCGGTAAATTGATGTTAAAACAGAAAAGCGGCCGCATAATTAACATCACTTCTGTATCTGGTTTGATGGGTAATCCGGGTCAATCTAATTACAGCGCCGCTAAAGCCGGTGTTATCGGTTTAACGAAAACTTTAGCCAAAGAATTTGCCAGTCGAGGCATCACTGTTAATGCCGTGGCCCCTGGCTTTATTGAAACCGATATGACTCATGACCTCAAAGCAGATGAAATTCTCAAATATATTCCCCTCTCCCGTTACGGAAAACCGGAAGAAGTCGCCGGAATGGTGCGTTTTTTAGCCGCCGATCCCGCCGCTATTTATATCACTGGTCAAGTCTTTAACGTCGATGGTGGCATGGTTATGGCTTAATTCAGTTATCAGTTATCAGTTATCAGTTATCAGTCATCAGTGATTAGTTATCAGTGATTAGTTATCAGATTAAAGTTTTAAGTTTTAAGCTTTAAATGATATTATTCACCGCTCAGTCTTCACTCTTCACTCTTCACTCTTCACTAATTACTGATTACTGTTCACTGATTACTGATTACTGATTACTGTTCACTGATTACTGTTTACTGATTACTGAAAATGACTTACTGTTTAGGAATTATCAATCGTTTTGGCATTGTTATGGGGGCGGATTCTCGCACGAATGCGGGAGTCGATTATATCTCGGCCTATCGGAAATTATTTGACTTTTCGGTATCGGGAGAAAGAGTAATTATGGTCTGTACATCGGGGAATTTATCGATTAGCCAAGGAGTGATTCACGAACTAAAAAGAGATCTGCACAATCAAGAGGATAAAAATCTCCATTCTCTGACTCATCTCTACGATATCGCCCACTATATCGGTGATAAAAGTCGTCAAGTACAAGCTAGGGAAAGAACTTGGCTAGAAAAAGATAATATTGATTTTAAATGTAAGTTTATTCTTGGGGGACAAATTAAAGGAGAAGAACCGCAATTATTCATGATTTATCCCCAGGGAAATCATATTCAAGCCACCAAAGAAACGCCCTTTTTACAGATAGGTGAAACTAAATACGGTAAACCGATTCTTGATCGCACTATTACCTATGATACACCCCTAGAGGAAATGGCTAAATGTGCCTTACTTTCCATCGATTCGACCATGAAATCGAATATTTCCGTCGGACCGCCTATCTATTTGAGTATGTATGAAGCGAATAGCCTAAGCCTACGTCATAAGTTACAATTGCGCCTAGGAGATCCCTACCTAGCCAAAATGCGGAAACTCTGGGAAGATTACGTCCGGCAAGCTTTCGAGGCTATGCCCAATGTGGAATGGCATTATACCGATGAAGATCCCAAAGAAGATATCATAATAGATTAAGTAACTCTTTGTGAATTAACCTTACAACTCGATGATCATTGTTACCTTGATGTTGGCAGGTAGTCTAGCTTGGTTTTTTAGTAGCCTTGCTGGTGGGGGCAGCCCCCTGATTCTACTCCCCGTTTTAGGTTGGTTTCTCGATGCTGCCGTCATTCCTCCAGTTTTGACCACGGGGATGCTAATCGGTAATGTCCAACGCATGGGAATGTATTGGCGGGCCATTGACTGGCCCTCGACGGTGTGGTATTTACCTGGCGCAATTATGGGATCTACCCTCGGCGCTTTTGTCTTTGCCCATTTACAATTCAAATGGTTGCCGCTAGTTTTGGGAATTTTTCTGGTTTTATCCTCGCTTAAACAATTATTTCCCCAACAAGAAAATCCTTTTTTTGAGATTAAAACTTGGTATTTTATGCCCTCGGGATTTATCTACGCTTTCCTGTCAGGATTAGTCGGTAGCACCGGCCCGATGATGAACCTGTTTTATATCAACTATGGGCTAGTTAAAGAACCAATGGTGGCAACAAAATCCGTTCACATGGTAGTAGTTCATGTGGCCAAATTAATCGCCTACGCAGCCTTTGGAGTTTTACATCTGCCCTTTCTCGGTTACGGTTTATTGTTAGGATTAGCGGCCTGGCCGGGCAATTGGTTAGGACAAAAAGTTTTAGAAAAAATGAGTCCCCAACAATTTAAACAAGCAGTGATGTTATTTGTTTCGATGAGTGGCCTATTGATGATCTGGCGAGAACGCGGCATCGTCTTTTAAAATTTTGCTGACAAGGGGACAAATTTTGCTAAAATACTAGATAAAGGTGATTTGTACTAGCTTTGTGTAATACGCCGATAACCGTTAAATTTGCTCCTTGATTAACCCCGCAACTGAAAATGACAGAAACCGCCAATTTTACCCTCGAACAAGGTTTAGAACGCTACCAACAGGGAGAAAGCGCCGCCAGTTTATTGCCAGAATTTAAACAATTAAGCGATCGCAGTCCCAAAAATGCCGCCGTTTGGTCCTGTTTAGCTTGGTTATATATGCTCACCGATAAACCGGAATTAGCCCTAAAAGCCGCCCAAAAAGCCGTTAAACTTGATAAAGTTTCCCCCCAAAACCGGATCAATTTGGTTTTAGCTATGTTGGAAACCAAAACCGCCGGAGTTAGGGAACATATCGAACTGGTGCAACAATTAGTTAGTTTAAACAAAGAAGTTCGCCAAGAAGTGGATGAAAATATCACCGATGGTTTAGCTAGAAAACCGGACTGGAAAAGTTTAGAACGCGTCAAAGCTTGGTTAAATGAATAAGAATATGGAATTATCAAAACAGTTATTACTCGGCTTAAAAGCCAATGATTTTCGGCATCCCATCGACCTAGAGGCCACTAATTCCCTTAAACAGTTGCCTGGGTTAGATATAGCCGTGAGAAGTTTATTAGGTTCCGTCGCTGAGGAATTCTTTTACTTAAATAATATTGCTGCTAGTGTTTTGGTGGGGGAAAAACAATTACCCGACCTGCATAATCTCCTCCTAGAAGCTTGCCGAATTCTCGACTTAGAACCACCTCAATTATACATTCAACAAAACCCCGTTCCTAACGCCTATACCTTCGCCATGCGCGGCAAAAAACCGTTTATGGTGATGCACACTTCCCTAATTGAAATGCTGACTCCCGCAGAAATTCAAGCGGTAATCGCCCACGAATTAGGTCATCTCAAATGTGAACACGGCGTTTATCTGACTTTAGCCAATATTATGGTTCTAGCGGCGGGATTACTGCCCAATTGGGGGACAATGTTAGCACAATCCCTACAGGAGAGAATGTTAGCATGGGTGCGCTGCGCCGAGTTTAGTTGCGATCGAGCGGCTTTATTGGCAGTTCAAGACCCAAAAATCGTCATGTCGGTGTTAATGAAGTTAGCCGGAGGTTCCCCCAGTCTCGCACCTTTATTAAATTTAGAGGCCTTTATCGATCAGGCCAAGTCCTACGATGCCGTCAGTGCCTCGGAAATGGGGGAAATGTTAAAGGGTTTGCAAACCCAACAGTTAACCCATCCCCTCCCCGTCCTGCGTGCGCGAGAAATCGATCGTTGGGCCAGTTCCCCCGATTATCACAATTTGTTAAAGGGGCCAAAAATAGGTTATAATGATAAGGTTAATGCCAAGGGCGAATGGCGAAATTGGTAGACGCACCACACTCAAAATGTGGCGAGGCAGCCCCTCATGTCGGTTCGAGTCCGACTCCGCCCATCAAATTAGAGTAATTTCTGGCTATTATGGTGTTGATGCTTCCATCCGACTAAACATTAATCTCACGCCGAGGAGTAGACTTTACGCCTACTGGAAACATCCTTACTACCTACCCCAATGGACGGACAAGATAGATAGGATTGGCTGAATAAATCTAAAAACCGTGTTGGATAAGGTTTTTAGATTTATTCAGCACACCTGAATTAGTTGATGCTTGCTCAATATCTAACAAAGACTCGATCACAGAATTAACCACAGCAGCTACGCAGGAAATCGCCACACTATTACCGGTTAATTTTCGCATAGTTTGATAACTGCCGACAATTTGATAATCATCGGGAAAACCTTGTAAACGTAGCATTTCTCTTGCTGTTAAACGTCTTTTCCCATCCACTAACAAATAATTATAGGATGCTCCTGCTCGCAAGGCACAGGAATAGGGATAAGCGCTGACATTACCTCCTTTATTTTCGTGCCAGATAGTCGGTTCACTATAAGGGTTTTTTCCCTCTCTTTTCAGCAGGCGACTTTTTTGAATTTTTTCGGAAGCATAATAAAAATCCGAGACATTTTCTTCTAATATTTCCGTTAAAGTTGTTCTAGATAAAGCTGGTTTTGGCCAGATAAAACCCCACGCTTCTCGGAAACCAACGATAAAAATTCGTTCTCGTTTTTGCGGTAAACCAAAATTAAGCGCATTCAAAACCCGATAATCGGTATAGTAATCTAAATCTTGCAAAGTATCGAGAATAACTTCTAAGGTTTTTCCCTGTTGATGTCCCTGCAATTGCTTGACATTTTCCAGAATAAATGCTGCGGGTTGTTTGGCTTTTAAAATGCGGGCAATCTCAAAAAATAGCGTGCCTCTGGTGTCTTCAAACCCCTTTAAATCACCACAAATACTAAAGGGTTGACAGGGAAATCCCGCCATTAAAATATCGTGATTGGGAATATCTAGGGCAGCGATTTCGGTAATATCTCCCCGGGGTTGGTCGCCAAAATTAGCCTGATAAATTGACTGAGCATCTTTATCTATATCACAGGAAAAAACACAATCAGATTCTAAGTTTTTTTGGCGACAAACTTGTTCAATCGCCACTCGAAACCCTCCCAAACCACAAAAGAGGTCAACAAAACGAATTTTTTTACTATCTTTCAGGAGATTCATTGATAGTTGAGATTGTAGCGATAGGGATATTCTCTTTGATTTTAACTTATCTAACTTTCACCAAAGAGCGGACGGTAAATATTTCATTGGCGCTTGAGAGTAACAACCTGAAAACAGTCGTCATCCCTGGGGACATACACAAAAAAAAGGATGGTGGGTTAAGCTTCTTGAACCTCAGTTTTCTAGGAAATCACAGCCAAGAATAACAGAATTATATAATTTGAAATTCATCCTGTTTAAGATTTTGAATCGATTCAATCTTGGAAACTTCTACAGCGATAACTGTATAGGCTTTTCCCTGATTATTTAACACTTCTAAAACATAGCCATCCTCTTGGCCTTCGGGATTAGGACAATAATCCACGATAATCGCGTGAGTGCCACGAGACAAATTAGATTCTGGCAAATCTTCGGTTAATTGAACTTCGGAAAACATATCAAATTGGCTCTTCTAGGTTCTGTGTGAGCATGGTATAATAGTAACACAGAACAGGAGGTGGGTTATGTGGATAAATTTTGATCAACTCCTCGATTTACCAAATGTAACAGTGGTCAATTATCAAAAAATTGATGAGACAATT
>NZ_JADBUB010000259.1:0-24499 GCF_020245865.1 Microcystis sp. M169S2 | reverse complement strand
AGAAAATTACCCAAGCTCCCTCTCTGTCCAGCAATGCTCTAAAGTTGATAAATATCAATCTAACAAAAACTCAAAGCCTTAGTATACAAGCTTTACAAGCATGAGTTGTTGATAGTTTTGCATGACAGGTTCGGTAGAGCCATAAATTTTTGGAGAAACTAGATGCCAATAGCCGAAAATCTGTTTTGACTAAAATTGGTATTCTCAAAACCTGCCTTGAAACTCAAAACGTTTATCCCCCTGAAGAACTTGATATCAAAAAACTTAAAGGTGAGTTGAAAGGATTCTCCAGAATTCCCGTTGGCAAAATGCGAGTTATTTTTGAAATCGGCAAGGAGACAGACGAAATCTTTATTTATGAGATTAACTTTAGATGCAATATTTACGATTAATTAAGCGATTAGCAACGTTCGGATTTACCAATTATTTTCGATACTGCTTTCCGCAGCCATCTAACTTTCATGGGTTAATTTAGCCAATACTGCTTCTTCTTCGTCAGCAAAGTCTCTAACTTCAACTTGAGCAACTGATTTTTTAATTTTCTCGCCGGCAGCCATAATAATCACCCGATCTTGACGATTACTAGACTTCTGACATAATTAACTTTTGAGAGTTCAAAAATGGGAAAATAGGGATGAAGTTGCCTAAAATCTCTTTATGCTTAGTTCTCCGTTCGGCTGAGCTCACGGCCGAAGCCTGACTACTGGCTCCTCTCTCTGAGGTTTACTGGTCACTGATTACTGATTACTGATTACTGATTAGAGAATACCTGCATTAGAAAGACCGAGAACCAGTCCCGCACCGAGAATATGGCCAAAACTCATGGTAGCCAATAATTCCGGCAGACCGAAGCTTTTTTTCGAGGCTAACTGCGGCAAGGGTAAGGCAGGGCCGGCCCCGGTATTTTGGATGGCAAAATAACCGATAACGAAGGCTACTAGGTTAGCTAAGGTCATGGTAATGCCGACGGATAAATTCCAGGGAATGGTTTGAGCGGTGGCTAAAAGTAAGGCGGAAGGGATCATTTGCGCTCCAGTCTTGATAAGATTTTGTTAATCACAGGGAATTATAAAAAGCTCTTGACCCGAAACTGCTTTTTGTTTGAATACTTAACAGTTTTTGTAACGTTTTGCGAATAAGATTAAATGCGAATTAAAATTTGCGGCATTACCCAACCAGACCAGGGACGAGCGATCGCCAATTTAGGAGCTACGGCCTTAGGTTTTATCCTCGTACCGAGTTCGCCTCGTTACGTCAACATCGAGCAAATTAACGCCATTATCGCCGCAATCCCCGACAAAATCGATTTTATCGGGGTTTTTGCCGACGAGCAACCCGAAATTATTCAGCAAATAATTGTTAAAACTCCCTTGACAAGTGTGCAGTTACATGGTAAGGAATCTCCCGAATATTGCCAAAGGTTGCGGCAATTATTACCCGACCGGGAAATTATCAAAGCTTTGCGGATCAAAGACAGAGAAAGTTGGGAAAAGTCGGCAATTTACTTTAATAGCGTCGATACTTTACTTTTAGATGCCTACCATCCCCAATTGCTCGGCGGTACGGGACATACCTTAGACTGGCAAGCCTTAGCCAGTTTTTCGCCCCCCTTGCCCTGGTTTCTCGCCGGAGGACTCAACCCCGATAATATTGGTGAAGCTTTAACTCGGCTGCACCCCGATGGCATTGATGTCTCTAGCGGCGTTGAGCGATCGCCTGGTGATAAAGACCTCAAAAAAGTCGCCCTCTTGTTAGAGCGACTGCAAAAATTTAGTGATCAGTGATCAGTTAGAAGGTTTTGGGTTTTAGGGTGTTGGGGTTTTAGGGTTTTAGGGTTTTAGGGTTTTAGGGTTTTAGGGTTTTAGGGTGTTGGGGTGGTCACTGCGTGCGCGTTGCGGGGGGTTTTGGGGTTTTAGTTGAATTTCCCCATTTCCCCATTTCCCCATTTCCCCATTTCCCCATTTCCCCATTTCCCCATCTCCGGGACTAGAAGAAATTGGGTTTATGACGGATCAGGTTAAGATACTCCTCGCGGGTTTTTTGCTCGTCTTGGAAGACTCCTAACATGGCGCTGGTGACAGTCCAGGAGCCTGGTTTCTGCACCCCGCGCATCACCATGCACATATGGGTTGCTTCCATGACGACTGCAACCCCTTGGGGGTCGAGAATTTCTTGAATCGCTTCGGCAATCTGACGGGTGAGGCGCTCTTGCACCTGTAAACGACGGGAATACATTTCCACAATGCGAGCTAGTTTACTTAATCCAACCACCTTTTGATTAGGAATATAGGCAACGTGGGCCCGCCCCATGAAGGGTAACATATGATGTTCACAGAGACTAAAAAAGTCAATATCGCGCACTAATACCATCTCATTATGACCTTCATCGAAGATCGCACCATTAACGAGGGTTTCTAGGGATTGTTGATAGCCTTGGGTGAGAAACTGCATCGCTTCGGCCACCCGTTTGGGGGTTTTTAATAAACCTTCTCTTTCGGGATCTTCTCCCACCGAGATCAGGATATTTCTGACCGCATCCATCATCTGTTCTTTGTTTTCGTCGGAAGTTGGATGAATTTGAGCGGTTTTGCCATTGTGGGTGTTGCGATCGGGGCGAGTGGTCACGCGTGCTTGGATAGCGTCGGTTAGATTACCGTTTAAACCGTTAGAAGAAGCTATGGTCATAATGAAGATGCCTGTAGGCGAATTGATTGATAAATAGAAGTATTTCGGGTTATAATGCCCCCGCACTGGGCATAATGGTCATCGTTTCCACTACGGCCTGTTTAGGCAGTAACACCGCTTGCAGAATGGCCTGAGCGATGATATCTGGAGTTAACATGGCCGAGCGATCGAAATCTGCTTTGACGCTATCGCTGTCCCAGATGGGAGTATTGACAGCACCGGGGGTGATAATCGTGACGCGAATGGCGTTAGCCCGCTCCTCGATCGCTAGAATGCGAGAAAATGCCACTAATCCCGCTTTGCTGACACTATAGGCCCCCCAATCAGGAAAAAAATTATCGGCGGCGATCGAGGAAACGTTAATAATCGTGCCTCCTCCCTGTTGACGCATGGCAGGTAAAATCCCCTGCACGCACTGATAAACACTGGTTAAATTCAGGTCGATCACCCGCTGCCAGTCTGACAAAGGTGTGTCAGCTAAGGGATTTGTGTAACCCATGCCAGCATTATTGATCAGGATATCGATCGGTCCAGATTCTTGGGCGATTTTAGCGATCCTAGTAGCTACTTCCGAGATATCTGCCAAATCTAAGGGGTAAGCTTGGGCTGATACGCCTAAATCTGCCGCCATTGCCGCCACGGTTGCCAATTTTTGCTGATTGCGACCGATTAAAACCAGATTAATTCCCGCCTTGGCGAAAGCGAGGGCGGTTTCTTTGCCGATGCCGCTACTGGCTCCGGTGATCAGCGCTCGCTGTTGACGAATAACAGAGTTCATGGTATAGTCTGAAATCTCTTAATTCCGGGTAGTTAGGGCAAAATTTTGGCGGTTATGGGAACCCTAGAAAAGTTTAAGGCAGTTGGGTCGGATCGGAGCAATTTGTCTCGCACCAAAATTGCCGCGTCCACCCAGGACGGGGGGAAGCATTGACTATCGGGTAGGTTCAAGATTAAGAATCGTTACAAAATTTTACCTAGCTAATTATAACACCGTTAAGTCAGGGATCAATAATCTTTGTGTATATTCAGATATCTAACCAGCGAGGGAAAAAAGCGGACTGGTTGGCGAGAATTCTTGAGGCTGTCTTGAAACTCCCTCCCCCCGCGCTGAAAACTATTCACCGGAGGAGATGGCAGCGGTGGATTGAGTGCGATTGACAATTACCACTTGATCGCCGACAACGGGACTTCTAGCGAGGAGAATTCCTTCGTTATCCTTCATTTCCAAGCGCCGAAAATCGAGACTTTGGCAACGTTGAAAAACCGAATTAGCCAATTTATCCTGTTGTGATGCATCGAGACTATACCAATTATCGCCCAAAACAACTACTAGACGACTAGCCAAAAAATCTGCCTCTACGGTAGAAATAATACCGGCGGGATAACGAGTAGTTAAATCGGTAATTTCCTCTTGAATGGCTGCGACTAAACTTTGTTCGGGAGTCAATCGCGGTTTGGCTTTGGTAATCGGGACGGGAATCGGTGCCTCTGGTGCGGTTAATTCTGGGGGAGTTTCGATAATTTCCCCGGCTGCCGGTGGGAGACTAGGGATAACTTCAGGCATATTTTCGGCAATTTCCCCTGGATTTTTCGGTAAACTAATCACGGCGACTAAGAGGATAGTGACTAAACTTCCTGTTAACAAGCCAGTGATTAACCAATCGGGAATTTTTTCGCTAATTCCTGCCGGTAAAAGTCGGCGAATTTTGTTCAAAATTGTCGTCCACCACCCTTCCACCTGCTCGAAATCCGGTAAAATATCGTCGATTCCCTCGACTGCTTCGATGGGAGAATCTGGGGTTAAACTTTGCTCAACTCCTGCAAATTCGTCTGGTTTTAAAGCAGCGGCTAACTGTTGCGTTGAGTTAAGAAGATTATCAACAGCAACTTTTGGGGGTAACACTGTCCCCGTTCCCGTGTTAAGTTGGGAAACGATCGAATTTAACTGCTCGATCGCCTCTTGTAGTCGGATCACCGTTTCTGCTTGGCTGAAATTCTCTCGCTCGTTTGGTTGAGTCATAATCTTTCTTAACCCGCTGCCATTCTTTTTCAAAATATCATTCTATGCGTCGTTTTCTCGGTTTTTTAACCAGTATTTTCCTTGTCTTCCTAACTGCTTGTGGTAGTGTCACTCCCCCCCAAGAATTTGCCCCCCCTGGAGAAATCGTCACTAAAGCCCTTTTATTACAATTTCGTCACACATCCGATCGTCTTAGTCAATCTTTACAGATCGAGGAGCCGCAGGTAAAAATTGCTAAAATTAATGTCACCAGTCTGGAACCGATTTATGTGGGCAATTTGCCCGCTTATCACTTGCAGGGGGATTACGATCTAACTCTGCGATTGCCCCATCAAAAAGATACCAAACAACACAACAATTTTGATCTTTATTTACAAAGACAGATCGAGGGGAAAACTTGGCGTTTACTCGAAGAAGTTGCCTCCCAATGGCGCAGCTATTTAGTGAAATAAGCGGAAAAAGCCCGGGGATTTTGCTAAGTAGCTGGTTATAATTAAATTGAAGATAGATTTTGGGTTCGATCCCCCCTGCCCCCCTTGATAAGGGGGGTGCCGATAGGCGGGGGGATCTACCTTAGCAATGACAATCCTCAAAGGTAAAATTTAGCGATTATGATTACCTGTCCTCGTTGTCAGCACAAGGTCGATAGTCAAGCCTTACAATGTCCCTACTGTTCTAATATTTTAAAGGCCTATGGTCATCCCGGCATGACCCTGCATCAAGCCGTCACGGGCGAGTTTTTATGTGAAACCTGTCTTTATCATGGCGATGATAGCTGTAATTTTCCCCAACGTCCCTACGCTACCAGCTGCACTTTATACAAAAATAGCCAAATAATAGCCGAAAAAATTCTTCCTCTCCCTCTCCCTAGTATGTTGAAAAATTGGTGTCTCAGGAATAAGGGATTATTGCTATTATTAACCCTGATTTTGGGCAGTATTGCCCTGGCTTTTATAAACTCACGTCGTTAATTTTTTTGCTGGCGATCAAGCCTTGATATAAATCTAGATCGAACCAGAAAGTTGTGCCAATTCCCACTTCACTAATCAAATTAATTTGACTATAGTGTTTTTCAATAATATTTTTGACGATCGATAATCCTAATCCCGTCCCTTCTAGAGTATGAACGCGATTTTCTACCCGATAGAATCGATCAAATATGGCACTTTGATCCTCGGCATCGATGCCAATACCAGTATCGGATACTTCCACGCGAATTTTGACAGTTTCTTGGGGATTATCTCTGCTTATTTTATAGGCACGAATCACCACTTTACCGCCGGCAGGAGTAAATTTTAGGGAGTTACCGACTAGATTAGTTAATACCTGTAAAAGTAGATCATAATGGCCTAAAATTGGTAGTAAATTGGCTTCAATTTCCGAGCTTAATTCTAGTCCTTTATCCCTAGCATTGAGTTGATATGTTCTCAGGGTTTGTTCGATTAATTGTCCGATATCGAGCGCATCTAAGTTATAGTTACGCGAGGATTCTAACCGAGAAAGATCGAGAACATCATTAACTAAACGAGTTAAGCGATCGGTTTCATGGTTAGCGGTTTCTAAAAACTCTCTTTTTTCTGTATCGCTGAGATCCTCACCAAATTCTGTCAGGGTTTCAATGAAAGATTTGATGTTAAATAAAGGGGTTCTTAACTCATGGGAAACATTGCTAATAAATTGACTTTTTGCCTCATTTAATTCTGTTTCTCTGGTGATATCCTGTAGCGTCATGGCAATTCCCCGAACATTCTCCCGATACTGATCGAATACCTGAGTTAACAAAATGCGAATTGTGCAGGGTTTCGGGTAAGTTAAAGATAATCTAAATTCCGCTGGGGCATAGTTATTATTTTCCTGATCAATAACAGCATTTTTCTGATTTTGATTAGCGGATTCTTCTGGTTGGAGGGTTTCTCCCGCCGCAATTTGATAGAGAGGTTTAGTTAGTTTAACCGTTAACTCCGAAGGAAAAAGATGTAGAACATTTTTACCGATAATTTCCTGATCTTCCCAGCCAAATATTTCCCGAGCTGCGGGATTAATCAATAATAATTGAAAGTTAGTATCTAAGAGAATTGCTCCATCAGCAATAGTGGACATTAACGTATCTAGTTTGGCTTTTTCGGCGGTCATTTCTTCGATATTTTGTTCCTCGTATCGTTCTAACTTTTCCGCCATTTCATTAAAACTGAGAATTAATTCCCCTAACTCTCCTCCTAGTGGTAAATCAACGCGCTGCTTAAAATTTCCCGCTGCAATATTTTTGACCCCGACTAATAACTCCTTGATTGGTTTGGTGATAGTTAAAGCATTAAAAACTGCCCCGAGAATCACCATGGCCCAAATCGAGACAAAAACGGCAATAGTAACATCACGGGTTAGATTAGAAGAAGCCACCACAATAGCGTTAGGATTGATCCCGATCGCCAATACTCCCAAATATTTGCCTTCATGATTCAAGGGAACAAAGACATCGGTTACTTCACCGTCGGGGGTTTTGTGCTGACGGATGAGGGGAGTTTCCCCATTTTCGCCATAATTTTCCGGTAATTGAATGCGACGCTCGATCGTCAGGGAATTTTTAACTTCGGCGGTAGAATAGGGAATACCGAAAAATATTTCACCCTCCTCGTTAGCGTAGATCAAATAACGCACACTGGAGGTACTACTATAAAAACGGGCTGAAAAACGGGCTAAATCGGTTAAATTGTCCTCAGCAATCAGAGGGGACACATTAGCGGCTAATAACAGCCCTAAATCCCTGCCAAAACGGGTATCATTGAGACGCACATCCTGCTGGATCGTGTTAACCGCCCAAAAGGTTAAACCACTCATCAACAAAGAAACGGCTAAAGTAGCCGCAGCCATTAATTTAGTTTGGAGAGTGAATTCGGACCACCAACGGGCGATCGCTTCTCGGAGAATGGGCAGGAAATTAAACACGGTTAGGCAGGATTAATCGGTGTTCTTGACGACTCTATCGCTCAAATCGCGGGTTAACATGATTATCTTAACTCATTATTAAGCTGGTAGCGGTTAAACCGGCACTAATCAAAGTCTAAGTCTCCGAGAAAGTCAAGAAATGCCCAAAAGCACCGACAGTTCTAGTTTTAGCCACCCCCGGTACTTCTGTGGTGTAAATACTGAACACACCTAAATTTTGCCGTTGACTAGAGGTTTCGATCGCTGGTTTTAAGATTTGATTTTTGATCACATTTCTGGCTGCCACCGGCAAAGAATCGATCGAGTCACAGAGACTGATTTTCTCGCAAGCGATTTTGTCGGCATGAGCGAGAAGTTTTTCGGCGGCGTATTCGCTGTAAAGTTCTTGGGGGGGATTGGTAAATCCCATAATCCCCGCTATTACCCCCAGGGCGATCGCTCCCTTGAAGAAATTACCCCCCATAGCTACTTAGCTCCTTGATTTTGTCTTCTCACTCTAATTTTGACAAGACATTTTCGATCTGGCTAGGGGGCAGTGTTAATTTCTTAAACCAATACCGGGTGCATAGCACTCTAGTACATTTCCCGTGAGACTGCAACTAACTAACAGATAATCGCAGTGAGAACAGGCGGTGCTAACGAGATGGTGTTCTAAAATATGCTGTCTTTCGGCAAAATTTCCACAATTAGGACAGCGTACTTGTTGCAGGGTGATCATAGCAAACCTCGTTAATTAGTTATCTTTTGTATATAAAGCTAGTTTTTCTTGATCCCAATCGGTTTAAGTCTATTTTTTCCTTGATCCCCATTATGAACTCGATCATCTGATCTTGCTAGTAATTTTTACTAAACTTTGCAATTTTTCTTGAAAAATTTAATAATTTCTTCCTAGGGTTTTTTACCGTGATCGGATATGGGTCGGTAATTTTGGGGAAGAGAAAGCCAGAAAGTAAACTCTTAAACTGCCGATCCCTTACTGCTATAATTACGGCTGAGATTATTGATTATCCTATGAAGTACGCTCTGGTTCACGAGTGGTTAACCCCAAAGGCGACGGGGGGATCGGAATTAGTGGTTAGGGAGATTTTACAATGTCTAGAGGCGGATTTATACGCTTTGATCGATTTTGAGTCCACTAATCCCGATAGTTATCTCTATGGTCGCTCGATCGGGACAACTTTTCTGCAAAATTTCCCGAAAGCGAGAAATGGCGTACAAAAATACTTACCTTTTCTTCCTCTGGCGATCGAGCAGTTAAATTTAGAGGATTATGATGTGATTTTATCCTCCTCCCATTGTGTGGCTAAAGGGGTGTTAATTCGACCGGATCAGGTTCACATTTGTTATTGTCACACTCCGATGCGTTATGCTTGGGATTTAACTTTTGACTATCTGGCTAATAGTAAGTTAGGACAGGGATTACCTGGTATTTTCACCCGTTATCTTTTGCATGGTTTGCGTCAGTGGGATGTGATTTCTGCTAATCGTGTGGACTATTTTCTGGCTAATTCCCACCACACCGCTAGACGAATTTGGCGCTGTTATCGACGGGAGGCAAAAGTTATTTATCCTCCCGTACAAATTGAGCGTTTTTCCTACCAAGAGAAAAAGGAAGATTTTTATTTAGTCGTCTCCCGTTTGGTTAGTTATAAAAAAGTCCCTTTAATTGTGGAGGCATTTAATCAATTGGGATTACCCCTAGTGGTTATTGGAGATGGTCCTCAGA
This sequence comes from Microcystis sp. M169S2, assembly GCF_020245865.1. Taxonomy (NCBI): domain Bacteria; kingdom Bacillati; phylum Cyanobacteriota; class Cyanophyceae; order Chroococcales; family Microcystaceae; genus Microcystis; species Microcystis sp. M169S2. The sequence goes on along the minus strand of NZ_JADBUB010000259.1, from coordinate 15,125 downwards.
TAGCTTTAATTCGACAGTTAGCCAGGGATAATATTCAGATTTTAGGTGCAGTTTCTGATCGAATGGTAGCAGAATATATGTCGAAAGCAAAAGCGTTTATTTATGCTGCTTGTGAGGATTTTGGTATTGCTTTAGTGGAAGCGCAAGCTTGTGGTACTCCCGTGATTGCATTTGCTGCCGGAGGTGCTTTAGAAACCGTGCGAGATCTGCGGGAAAATCCTCCCCAGGGAACAGGATTACTTTTTGGGGAACAAAATCCCCAATCTTTGGTAGAAGCAGTTAAATACTTTGTGGATCAGGGTGATAGAATTGCTCCAGAAAGTTGTCGGCAGCAGGCTAATAGATTTACCCCTGAGATCTTTCAAAGTAACTATAGTTTATTTGTCGAGGAACATTCAATATATAAAAATTATTGCTAAGTTTAATTAGATCAGTTATCTTAATGGAGAGCTACGAGGTTTTCGTTTTAGGGAGTCAGTCATCGGTTGTTGATAACAAATTAGGTTATACTTTATTTTGATGAGAAACGCTGTAAAAGAGGGCGAATGCAATTCGCCCCTACAATATTTTGATGAGAAACGGTGTATTTCGCCAATGGTAGGGGTGTATCACCTGCGCTCAAAATGTAATATTATGGATATTTCTCGAAAGTAGATATCTAGCCAACGCTGATAGCTTACCGTGGTGATTGTGATAACAGAAAAGCGAGGATTATAGCCGTGCCTTGGAATCGAGTTAATCAATGGGTAGAAAGACGCTCTTTAGTGGCCTTAGAATCAGCTTATCAGAGAGCGCTGAAAATTAAAGCGATCGAAGATCAACATTTTGGGGGACAAAAAATTTCCCCGGCTGCCGTGGGAGGAAAAAGTGTTTATGATTACTTTCAAAGTACCCTAGAGCGAGAATTGTTCCAGATACGTCTCGATTTAACTCAAGTGCGTCTGGGTAATTTTCTTAACCCGCAAACTAACCCAGAAAATAATAACATCCTAGAGACTTTAAAGGCGATCGAGGATATTATCGGTAAATATCGCCTAGATTTAGGGGAATTGCTGCCCCCATTACCGAATAATCAAACCCCAAATCTGCCTAATACCAATCTCACCAGTGATAAACCCAGGGATAAAGATAACCAGATAATTTCTCCTGCAACCAGTAATAAATTTTTTAACTTCCAGCAAGAATTAACCCCCGAATACGAACAAACCGTTATTAAACAACTCCGTACCCTGCGACAACAGCAGCGCATCGCTATCCGTTTTATCCTGATTATTATTTTAGTTCCTCTCTTGGTGCAGGTTATTAGTAGAAACTTTATTTTTAGCCCTATTTTAAACTATTTGGGTGTGGATAGAGCGAAAATATCAGAAGTTTATATTTCTCAGGAAATTGGCGAAAAATATCTCAGGGAATTTGCTAGACTTCAAGAAATACAAGAAATCAAGCACGTTTTAGGAGTAGCAAAAGTAGGACATGAATCAGAAGAAACCTTTCGGGAACAGGTCGAGGAATTATTTAAAGAAGCGGGTTATGAAAGTCAAGATGGTTGGAAAAACTTACTCTCCGATATTACTGGATTAATAGCCTTTATTGCCATCTTAATTTTTGGTCGTCAACAATTGGCAATTACGCGAGCTTATGTTAGTCGTTATTTTCTCAGCTTAAATGATATCACCAAAGCCTTTATCTTTATTCTCTTTACCGATATATTTGTCGGGTTTCACTCGGCGGAGGGTTGGACGGTAATCTTAGAAACTTTGTTCCGGCACTTTGGTTGGCGCGAGAATATTACATTTATTAGCTTGTTTGTGGCCACTGTTCCCGTTATCCTAGATACCATCTTTAAACTATTAATATTTAATTATCTGACTCGTAAATCTCCCACCGCCGCAACTATCCTAGAAAAAATGAACCAGTAACGCCCTATGATCCTTAGTATTGCCGATACCTTCATTAAAAGACCCGTTCTGACCACAGTTTGCTCGATTTTAATCGTTTTGATCGGAGCGATCGCTATTCCTTTTTTACCCCTAGAAAAACTGCCCCAGTTGGCATTTATTCAGGTAGCGGTAAATGCCAACTATTTGGGAACCGATGCCAAAACCGTACAGGATAACGTTACCACGGTACTTGATCGCCAGATTAACGGGACAGAACAGATTGTTTATATGCAGTCCCAGAGTACCAACACCGGACAAAGTACGGTGAATGTCTTTTTCCCGGTGGAAATGGATCGTAACATTGCCCAAGTCTTGGTGCAAAACCGGGTCAGTACCGCCGCCGCTAGTTTACCGGAAGAAGTGAACCGGCAGGGGGTGACCACCAATACCCAATCCCCCAGCGTTACCCTTGCCTACGGTATTTCCGCCAAACCGGACGAAAAGGGCAATTATCCCTACGATACGGTCTTTTTAAGTAACTTTGTCGATCGAGTCATCGATGCCGAGATTCGCCGGATCGAGGGAGTTGGTAGTACAACCATCATCGGGGAAAGGGAATACGCCCTGCGTTTTTGGCTTAATCCCGATGCTTTAGCCGCTAGGGGCGTATCGGCGGAACAAGTAGTACAGGCAATCCGAGAACAGAATATTCAGGTGGGTGCGGGGACAATTGGCGGTGATCCCAGTCCCGAAGAGCAGCAATTCCAGATCGCCATTCGCGCCGTTGGTAGGGTTGCCACCGGGGAGGAAGCGGAAAATATCGTCGTCAAAGTCGGGGAAAATGGCGATTTAATCCGCATTAAAGACGTAGGACGGGCAGAAATCGGAGCAGAAAGCTACAGTACCGCCGCCTATTTCGACAAATCCCCCGCCGTCGTCTATATCGTCTATCAGTTGCCTGGTTCCAACGCTTGGAATACTGCCAAACTGGTAAAAGAAAAAATGGCGGAACTAGAACCAAGTTTCCCCCCGGGGTTAAATATCGCCATTACCCTCGATAATACCGCCTTTGTCGCCGCTTCCCTGGAAGAAGCCTTTAGCACTCTGGTGGAGGCGATTTTACTGGTTATTCTCGTCATTTTTATCTTCCTTCAGGATTGGCGCACCACGATCATTCCGGCGATCGCTATTCCCGTATCTTTGATCGGAACCATGGCCGTCGCCCTGGCTTTAGGCTATTCTCTCAATAACCTCTCCTTGTTTGCCGTCATTCTGGCCACTGGTTTAGTGGTGGACGACGGCATCGTGATCGTAGAGGCGGTATCGGAAAAATTACGGCAGGGAATGCGGCCATTTCAAGCCGCCCTCGATGCCATGGGTGAGTTAACCTCGGCGGTAATTGCCAGTTCTCTTGTATTACTAGCGGTGTTTATTCCCGTCACCTTCTTCCCCGGTACGGTGGGGATCGTTTATCGACAATTTGCCGTCATCATCTCCGCTTCAATTATCATCTCCACCTTTAACGCCCTCAGTTTTTCCCCCACCATGTCGGCGATTATCATGAAACCGCCCCAAGGCACCCGCGGACCCTTGGGACTGTTTTTCGAGGGCTTTAATCGGGGTTTCAACGCAGTTAAAGAAGGCTATCGACGCTCGATCGAATTTCTGATCCGGCTTCGGTTTCTGGTGTTACCATTCTTTATTGCCGCCCTCTTTCTCACAGCTTGGAGTTATAGCACCACTCCCCAGGGTTTTATCCCCGAAGAAGACCAAGGTTATGCCTTCGTTTTGGTGCAAGCACCCCCTGGGGTTTCCCTGCGCTACACCGATCAGGTTATCCGTCAGATTAACGAAGAAATTCTCGACGGTATCGAAGAAATCGATCACTTTGTCGGTATGGCGGGCTTTAGTTTTGCCGGAAGTGGCAGCAACCAAGGGCTATTTTTTGTCAAGTTAAAAGAATGGTCGGAACGGCCCGGCGAAGATAAGTCGGTTTTCGGGGTTCTGCGGAAAATTAACCAACAATTAGCCACTAAAGTCCCAGATGCTCGCGCTTTCGCCGTTAATGCGCCCCCCGTGGATGGATTAAGTTCTACTGGCGGTTTCGAGTTATTTATCCAAAACCGCGCTTCTTTTCCCATGGACGCTTTGATTGCCAACGCTAATAACGTCATGGCCGAGGCCCGAACAAGACCGGAATTATCGGGAATTTTCACCCAATTTACCACCGACACGCCGATGCTGGAACTTTCCATCAATCGCAACCAGCTACAGGCGCAAAACGTCGATATGCAGGCCGTTTTCGGTACCCTGCAAACCTATCTCGGTTCCAACTTCGTCAATCAATTCGTCTTAGGCGATCGCTTGTATCGAGTCTTTGCCCAAGCAGAAGCGGATTATCGTTCTAATCCCGAAGATATTAACCGTCTTTACGTCCGTTCCCGTACCGGGGCCAATATTCCCCTATCGGGTTTAGTTAGCGTCAAACGCTTCACCTATCCACCGATTATCACTAACTTTAACCTCTATCCCTCAATTAACGTTCAGGGTAGTCCCGCCCCCGGTTTTAGTACGGGACAGGCGATCGCAGTGATGGAAGATGTTTGTCGGAAAGTCCTGCAGCCCGGTTTCGGTTACGCTTGGACAGGTACGGCTTTCCAAGAAAAAACTTCCGCCGGGGCTGCCCCAATTATCTTCGGATTAGCCTTTATCGTGGTTTTCCTAGTACTCGCAGCCCAGTACGAAAGCTATATCGACCCCATTATCATCATGATTACCGTTCCCCTAGCGATCCTAGGTGCCATGGGGGCCTTACTGTTGCGGGCGAATTTCCTACAAGTGGGTAGTCTCTTCCCGACGGTGAATAATAATATCTATGCTCAGGTGGCTTTGGTCATGTTGATCGGTTTAGCGGCTAAAAATGCGATTTTAATCGTGGAATTCGCTAACCAGTCCCGTACTTTGGGTTTAAGTATTCCCGAGGCGGCAGCCCGGGCCTCGACGGAACGCTTAAGACCAATTCTGATGACGGCTATTTCCGGTTTAGTCGGTTTCTTGCCCTTGGTTATCGCTTCTGGCGCCGGAGCGATGAGTCGTTGGTCCCTGGGAACTGCAATCCTAGGCGGTTATCTGATTTCCACGGTGTTGAGTTTATTTCTTGTCCCGGTTTTGTATGTGCTGATCAAACAGTTCGAGTCCCAATTCCTCTCCTCGAAACCCCCGAAAAGTGGCGGTTCTGGCGGCAAAAAAAACCCTTCTCTCGATGGGGAAAGGAATACATCAGAAACCCCCATAGAAGAAGGGGCCATTTCCTCTTTGAAAATCTCTCCTCAGTCCCCGAATGACTAGGGTGTTAGGAGACTTTTTCAGTGATAACTGATAACTGATAACTGAAAATAATGAGTCTAGAATCTACTGCTAACGAGGCGATCGCTCATAACTTAGAGCAATTCCTGCTAGTTTTGACCATTTCCTTGAGTGTCGCCACTTTATCGAGAACCGTTGCCTTCCTCCGCAAAATTCCCTACACCCTGCTGTTAGTTATTGTCGGTATGGGTTTAGCTTTTTTAGATTTGCGTTTGGTTAATCTTTCCCCGGAATTAATCCTGGAAATTTTTCTGCCTCCTCTGTTATTTGAAGCAGCCTGGAATATTCCTTGGGCTAAATTAAAGGAATATTGGGTTACTATCGTCCTTTTTGCCGTTATCGGGGTAATTATCTCCGTTTTGGGAGTCGCCTATCCCCTACATATCTTTGCTAATTTACCCCTATCGATTGCTTTTCTGTTGGGTGCTGCCCTAGCTGCCACCGATCCCGTCTCTGTGATTGCCCTATTTAAAGAATTGGGGGCCAGTAAAAAACTAACGATCCTGATGGAAGGGGAAAGTCTCTTTAATGATGGGGTCGCTGTGGTCGCTTTCGTCCTCTTGGTGGGGATTCCCTTAGGAGTCGATACCTTTTCCGTCCCCGTTACGATCGCTCGTTTCTGCACCTTTGTGGGGATTGGCATCGGTGTGGGTTGCGTGATCGGTTTCGGCATTTCCTACCTTACCCAACGCTTCGATCTGCCTTTTGTGGAACAGTCTCTGACTCTAGTTTCTGCCTATGGAACCTATCTCGTCACGGAAAAATTAGGCGGATCCGGTGTGATTGGGGTGGTAATTGTCGGGATTATTCTCGGTAATCTCGGTTCGCGCATTGGTATGAGTCCCCGCACGCGCCTAGTAGTTAGCGAATTTTGGGAATTTATCGCCTTTTTTGTCAATTCCATCATCTTTTTACTGATCGGTGATCAAACCCGTTTTGAGAGTCTCGGCAGTCACTTAACCGGGATTTTAATAGCGATCGCTGCTATGGTGGTTTCCCGTCTGTTCTCAATTTTTGGACTAGGGGGAATTAGTAACCTAATTACGGGTAATAGGATCAGTTTCAAGGAAAGAACGGTGTTATGGTGGGGAGGATTGCGCGGTTCGGTTTCGATCGCCCTAGCGTTAAGTGTTCCCACGTCTATCCCCTACCGTCAAGAAATTATTGACGTGGTTTTTGGGGTGGTTTTATTTACTTTATTGGTGCAAGGCTTATCTATACAATGGCTATTAAATGCCCTCAATCTTATCGGTGATCAACCGATTCGCACCGAATATTCGGCCTTAATTGCTCGTCAAATTGCTTTAACTAGGGTTGCCAATTATCTGCAACAACCAGAACGTTTTCCCGATATCGATCCCGAATTTTATCGCTATAAAAAAACTCTGGTGGAAGGACAATTAAAGTCCCTTGGGGATCAGTTGCAAAAATTACTACAGGAACACCCACAATTAAAAGATGTGGTGGCCGAACAATTTCAAGATACTTTACTCGATATCGAAGCTAATACCTACGCAGAATTAATTCGAGCCGGTCGTTTAAATGAAAATCTCGTTCCCCTTTTAGTGGAGGTAGAAGAAGAAAAAGAGATGGTTTAATCATCAAGTCATGGAAAATCAAAGAATTTTTGCTAAAAATTGCTGAGTTCGATCGGATTGAGGATTATTAAAAAATTCTGCTGGGGGGGCAATTTCCAAAATTAAACCCTGATCCATAAATACCACTCGATCGGCCACTTCTCGCGCAAATCCTACCTCGTGGGTGACACAAACCATGGTCATCCCCGATTTGGCTAAACTTTGCATTGTTTCCAAGACTTCTCGTACCATTTCTGGGTCTAAAGCTGAGGTGGGTTCATCGAATAACATCACCTTCGGCTGCATGGCCAAAGCGCGAACGATCGCCACCCGCTGCTGTTGTCCTCCCGATAACTGAGGGGGATATTTAAGCGCTTGTTCGAGAATACCGACTTTTTCGAGGAGTTTTCTCGCTATTTCCTCCGCTTGCGCTTTTTTCCAACCGCGCACCCACATCGGACCAAGGGTGACATTATCTAATACTGTCAGATGGGGAAAGAGGTTAAATTGTTGAAAAACCATGCCAACTTCCTGACGGATTGCCTCGATATTTTTGAGGTTGTGGGACACAGTTATTCCGTCAATAATAATGCGGCCTTTTTGATAGGATTCTAACCCGTTAAAAGTGCGAATAAAGGTGGATTTTCCCGAACCGGACGGCCCCATAATCACGACAACTTCCTGTTTATTAACGGTGAGATTGACTCCCCGCAAAGCATGAAAGCGGTTATCATACCATTTTTCCACCGCTTCGGCAATTATAATCGGTTCACTGTTGTGAGATTCCATATTTTTGAGAGTTTATTGATTGTCTGTATCGGGAAACCACTGTTTCTCAAGAATTTGTGTCAGAGAGTAGGGAGAAATTATCGGTAAATTTTTTAATCCTGTCTTTTTTTCGGCAATTAAGCGAGCGTTTTCATAGATATTCTCTAACTCTAGTTCTAGAAATTTGCTTAAATTGGTAGTGAGCTTATCTTCTAATTGTACTCGAAAAGTGATAATGTCTGCCGCCCAATGATTACTATTTCTTTCTCTTTCTGTTGTCCAAAATTGATAGATTAGGAGATGGATTATTATTTGTAAACTTAAACTTTTAACAGCAGTTTTTTCGCTTCGTCCCAAAGCTGCCAACTCCTCGATTAAATGTTCGTAATCTACCCGATCGAACTGACGATTTTTTAATAACTCGATCGTCTCGCTTAACCAGCGATCGTACTCCCGTTCATAAAGCTGTTCTAAAGCAAGCATTGTCCTTGATTAAATGGGGACAGAAGAAAAATAACCCGTTCCTAGGAATGATAGCATAAAAGATGCGGTTGATTAGTGTGAATATTTTTTATTTAGTTTTAAACGGAGATATTTCCGCATAATTAACTGATTTTATCTAATTTATTCATATTTACACCGAATAAACACCTGAATTGATTGAGGCAATAATCCTGACTTTACCCGAAGAAGTTGATTAAATTAAAACTTCAACACATTTGAGGAGATGACTTAGTTTTTTGTCACCCTTTTCAGCTAAACTAAGTTTATGACTAAAAGCCTAGAAAACATTACCATTCATCAGTTTAGAGGACTGCGAGAGCTTGAGCTAAAGAATCTCGGACAGATTAACCTGCTTGTGGGAATTAATAATTCGGGAAAAACCAGCGTTCTCGAAGCGTTATCTATTTATTGTCATCCCCTAGATCTAAAAGTTTGGCTAAATACTGCTAGACAAAGAGAACAAGAGTACAGAGTTTCTCGGACTCCTTATCTAGATTCCCTACAGTGGTTATTTACCCACGAGGCAATGATTGAGCAAGAACAACTTAATCACGGGGTTATATCAATCACAGGAAATGGCTCCTTTAAAGTTCAGAAAATCGAGGCAATTTATAAAGAACTCGAAGGAATTATTTTAACTGACAGTCCCGAAGACAAGCTTAATCCTAATGAGATAATTAGCGAAGAAAATGAAGATTTAATTGATAATAATGAAGAGTTATGGGAAACAAGAAAAGGTATAAATTTATCGATAACAGTATTTCTTGCTGAAGAACAATTAAGTTTAATTAATTATCCCCAAAATCCCCTGAAAGAAAACTATCAACTTTGGGAAAATAGCCCTCTCTCTAGACTATCGGGAAAAAAAGAACCTAGCTTACTAACTTCTCTGGTTAGTCCCGCTTCTCATCGTTCTGATATTGGTCAATTTCGGTTACTTTCAGAAGTGAGATTTGCCAATTTTAAAACAGATGTTATCGATTTACTGCGTCAAATGGACAGTAATATTTCTGACTTAGAAATTCTCTTACCTCCTCATTCTTTATCTACCAGATTTAATATTTATATTCAACATGAAAAATTGGGACTTGTCCCCGTTAGTACCTTTGGTGATGGGGTGCGTCGCTTACTTCATATCGCCCTCAAACTTGCCAGTGTTAAAGGTGGAATTTTATTCATTGATGAATTAGAATCAGCTATTCATACAGAGGCACTGCAAAGTTCTTTTAATTGGTTAGTTAAATGGTGTCAAAAAATGAATGTACAACTGTTTGCTACTACCCACAGTCTAGAAGCTGTTGATGCTCTTTTAGAAGTCACCGAACCAGAATCAGATTTAGTGCTTTATCGTCTCGAACCAAAGGAAAATTATACTAGAGTAGTTAGACATGATTGGACTCGATTAAAAAGCTTACGAGAAGACTTAGGACAGGAGGTTCGTTGGTGAGTCGAGAACATATATTGATTGGAGTGGAGGGTAATCATGATCAAGCTTTTCTGGTGAAAGTTATGTGTAAACTGCTGGGGTTTTCTAAATGTGAAGAACTCTCAAATCTAGAGCCAATTTGGAAAAAATTTATTCCGAAATATCCTCCTCCTAAAACTGGAAAACTTTACATCAGACTCGATATGCCATCTATTCTTTATACTGAGACTTTATCCGTGGCAATTTATGCCGGGGGTGGCAGTGAATTAATTAAAAATTTAACCAATAAACTTGCCGATATGGATTATAACAATGAATTATCAGCTTTTGCCATTATTGCCGATGCGGATAAAGATAACCCAGCAGAAGTTGCTCGCAAATATCATCAGGGTTTTCGGGAATATTTTCCCGACTTTCCCAGGGTAGTAGCTGCTACGGGAACTATTCAAGAAAACAGACCAAGAGTCGGATTATATATACTGCCTAATAATGTTGATCAAGGTGTCTTAGATACCCTACTTTGTGATTGTGGAAAAATCGCCTATCCTGAATATATGAACAGAGCAAAAGCATATATTCAACAATTTTCCGAGGAAGAAATTAGTCAAATTGGCTGGAAACCTTTTGATAAAGAAAAAGCCACTATTGCCGCCATTGCTAGTATTCTTAAACCTGGAAAAACCAACACCGCAACCATTTCCGATGATCGATGGATTAGCGAGCAAACTTCAACACAAATACCATCACTACAAAATCTCTTAACTTTCCTGAAACAACTACTCAAAATAGAGTCGATATAATTATATTTATCTGCTGAAAACTTGGGGAGTTATACTAAATCCTTTGAGTATAGGCTACATATCAGGATAGGCAAAAGGCACTCATGCAAAAGGGGGAATAAATAATCAGTCTTTGATAACCAGATTTGGTATAAATTAAGTCTGTCAAAGCTTAGAAAAAAAGCGAACTTCTCTGGGGAGAAATTCGCCTTAATTTCCAGAAATTCTGAATTTAGCCAAAAATTAATTAGGCACGAGCTTCGAGACGACCGTAGAAAATGCCGCGAATTTTCACTTCTTCAGCATCTTTTGCGCCTAAATCGGTGTCGGAAGGCTGTTCACTTTCAAAAACACCAGCAAATTCGCCAGTAGAAGCGTCAACTTTAGTCACCTGTAAAGACATAGTACCTTTACCCAGTTCCGTCGCTTTGACGTTAGCACGCTGGAAATCTTGACTATCAGCACTAGCGGGTAAAGCGACAGCATTATCATAACCCGTCACCACACCCCGACCTTTGGGATCTAAGAAACCAGCGCCACGATAGGAAGGAACTTTAAAGTCGCCTTCAAAATCCGTGGAACTGTTAATCGAGTTAAAGCCGGCTTCGGTTTTGCCGGTGAAACCTTTAATGGTAAAGAAGAGGGGAACTCTTTCACCTCCGGGTAATTGTACGGTAATGGGTTGGAAATCGATACCGTCTTCTTCCTTGAGGGTTAAAACACCGTCTTCGCCTACGGTTAAGGTCGCTGTCATCTGTTCTAAACTGGTGGTATCTCTGGTTAAGAGTTTACCCGGGATAAAGGTGGCTGCTTCCCGCTTATTAATGGGTTCACCCTTGACAAAATATTCTTGGGGTTCCAAGCACAAATCTGTCACTACATAACTTTCGCCGCGTTCTAAGGGGAGAGTCCCCCGGGTGAACTCAGAAATCTGCGGACATTTGTTAGCTAATCCCGTGTTTAAAATTTCATCATAGGTTAGCTCGTTTCTATTCAGGACGGCACTAGGCGCGTCGCTACAAGCTGTCAACACCCCCAAGCACAAGGCTAAAAAGGCAACTAACAATGCACGAAATCTCATCTATGTCAACCTCTCTTTGTCAATCTTTACAATTACTACCCTTGATCCATAGCCTGATGAATTATCGAATCGGTTGCGCCAATTCATCGAAACTCAGTTTATCAAAGATCCGTGACCATTGAGAAGATGGGGGACAGGGGACGGGAAACAGCAGGCAAGAGGCAAGAGGCAAGAGGCAACAGTAAAGAGATTGGAGGAGATTCGGCTAATCGAAGAATAAGCAGTTTAAATACGTCTTAGCTTAGGAGTCAGTCCCGATGAAAAAATTTTCACCACCACAGATGAAAGAGGTTTCCTTCCCCACACCCCACACCCCACACCCTACACCCCACTTCCCCACTTCCCCACTTCCCCACTTCCCCACACCCCACAGCATCTTTCAAGTCAGAAGGCTCTAAGTAACTCATAGCTGATGACTGATATGATTGGTGTGACTGTTTTCAGATGCAAAAATTTCGATGAATAGCCCATTGCCGGGAGATAATAGCCAATTAGATAGCCAACTACATTCCCTTGTAACGACGGTGACAGCGATCGCCCAAAAACAACAGGGAGATTGTAACGGTTTGTTAATGTTGCTGCGAACTTTAGAAAATTTACATCGGCAAATTCGCGAGCAGATGTTCGAGCCATCTTTACCCAATACCCGTAAGGACTTATACGGATTACTCCGGGATATCGAGGAAACCGGGGGATGGCCCTATATAGAACGGATGAAGTTACAAATGTTAATGGAAAAATTATTAGCCAGTGAAGTCGGTGCGCTCGATTCGGCGGCAAAAACCGATGATCGGGAAAAATGAGTTTCCAGAGGGGACGGAGCGGGTTACAGTATTGGGAAAATGGATATTTTAGGGGTAGTTCGTAAATCATGACCACCGTGAACCCGATTAAATTTGGAACCGATGGCTGGCGCGGGATTATCGCCGCCGATTTTACTTTTGATCGAGTCGCTCTGCTCGCTCCCTTGGCGGCTCAGGTTTTAGCGGATAATTATGGTCAGATCACGGGTTCGCGGACGATTATCGTCGGCTATGATCGGCGGTTTATGGCGGAGGATTTTGCTCAAACTGCGGCGGAATCGCTGCAAAAAGCAGGTTTTGATGTGCTTCTCTCCCAATCCTACGCTCCCACTCCCGCTTTTAGTTGGGCAGCTCGCTCAGAAAATGCTCTCGGTGCGATCGTGTTAACCGCCAGTCATAACCCGGCTAAATATCTCGGTTTGAAAGTTAAAGGTTATTTTGGTGGTTCTGTCTCGCCGGAAATTACCCAACAAATTGAAGCTTTATTGTCTAATCCGCCGCAATTTAAGGCAGCTGCCGGTAAATTAAGCACTTTTGAACCTTGGTCGGGTTATTGTCAGGGTTTACGCCAAAAAGTTAATATTGCCGCTATTGCCGAGGCGATCGAATCGGGACAACTAAAAGTTTATTCCGATGTCATGCACGGTGCGGCGGCTACCGGTTTAGAGCGTCTTTTGGGGGTGGGGATCACGGAATTACGCGGCAATCGCGATCCTTTGTTCGGTGGCGGCTCTCCGGAACCTTTACCGAGAAATTTGACGGAAATCATCGATAAACTGGCTCACAGCGCAAATTTAGCCCCTTTGCGAGTAGGTTTGGTCTTCGATGGCGATAGCGATCGAGTGGCGGCGATCGATGGTCAGGGGAATTTTTTAAGCACCCAAAATCTCATCCCGATTTTAATCGAGCATTTAGCCGGCAAAAAGGGAATGAGAGGGGAAATTGTCAAAACGGTGAGCGGTTCCGATTTAATCCCCAAATTAGCCAGTTTATACGGTTTATCGGTCTTTGAAACTCCGATCGGTTATAAGTATATCGCTGATCGAATGTTGACCACTCCTGTGTTAATTGGTGGGGAAGAATCCGGAGGTGTCGGTTATGGTACTCACATTCCCGAACGGGATGCTTTATTATCAGCTTTATACGTTTTGGAAGCGGTGGTAGAATCGGGCCAAGATCTAAGCGATCTTTACGCGCAATTACAGGATAAAACCGGTTTTCATTCTCAGTATGATCGCATTGATTTACCCCTAGCTAATATGGAAGCTCGCGATCAGTTAATTACTGCTTTGGATCAGGAACCCTTAAGGGAAATTGCTGGTAAACAAGTGACTGATTGTAATCCTATAGACGGTTATAAATTCCGTTTAGAAGATGGCAGTTGGTTGTTAATTCGCTTTAGTGGCACAGAACCGGTTTTGCGTCTCTACTGTGAATCTTCAACCCTCGATCGAGTTCATGAAATTCTCGCCTGGGCAAAATCTTGGGCTACCTATATCTAATAGAAAACGGGTTTCTTGAAGAAACCCGTTTTCTATTCTATTATTTTTTAACGCATTCAATAATGCAAATATCCTCTTGAGTCGGAATAATTCGATTTAATTTTAGTCCCGCTTGACTCAACAATTCCTCAAATTCTTCTGCGGTTCTTTCCTTACCTCCCGGACACATAACTAACATATTTAGGTCTAACATTTTAGCGGCCGAAGGATTATTACCCGAAGGAACAACCATTTCCAAGACTAAAACTTTCCCATCGCTATCTAAAGCTTGACAACAGTTTTTCAAAATAGCAATCGCTCGTCGATCATCCCAATCATGAATAATATGTTTTAATAAATAGCCATCTCCTCCCGACGGTACGGATTCAAAAAAATTACCGCCAACGGTTTGACAACGATGGAGAATCCCGTGTTTTTCTAAAGTCGGTTGACAATGGGAAATTACATATTCTTCATCAAAAAGAATTCCTTTGAGGTGGGGATATTGCTCTAAGATTGTCCCCAACATCTCACCGTATCCCCCACCTACATCTACTAGGGTTTGAAATTCTGAGAAATCATACACAGCTAAAATAGCTTTCTCCTCCGAAAAAGAAAAACTATTCATCGACTGTTCAAAAATCTCTGCATCTAGCGGATGAGTTTGAAAATATTCAAAGACTCCCATCCCAAAGACATCATCAAAAGATGGTTGCCCTGTTTTAATACTATGTAACACATTTCCCCAGGCTTGATAATGGGGGGCTTCTCCTAACATAATTGCTGTCGCTTTTACTGACCTGGGATGGTCACTAGATAAATGTTCGGCTAAGGGAGTTAGTATAAACTGTTGAGATTCAGTTTCTTGAAAAATTCCTACACTAGCTAACCCTCTCATCAGTCGATATAAAGCAGCAGGATTAGTCTCAGTTAGGGAGGCCAAATCTTGACAAGATTTCGCTCCTTTGCTTAAATGCTCGGCTAGACTTAATTTAGCCGCAGCATAGATGGCCTGAGATAGCCAGTAACCCGAAACCATTTGGGTTAATTGAAGATGAAGAGGGAGTTCAGGTAAGGACATAAACAACTTTTGTGGGAATACAATTAAACATTACTATACAGAATAAGCTGCCCGCGCATTTAAATTGCCTATTGAAATGAGGCACTCTTGCAAGGGTCAAGACCCACCTAACTCCTCCAAATTCAGGGGGTTGAGGGAGATTCAGCTAATTTCTAAGCGCAAGTAGAGAGATAAGTAGCTGGTTATAATTAAATTAAAAATAGATTTTAGGTTCGATCCCCCCTGCCCCCCTTGATAAGGCTGTCCTTTAGTCACATCTTTCTTAACATTTCAAACCTTTGTCGCACATGGCTTTCAAGACTCGGTTAACAATCTGTAATATTCCTTGTTGACACCCTTACTGACAAAGAAAAAACTGAAATCAAGTCAGGATAAGGGT